>JAYTIP010000295.1:0-5427 GCA_043731745.1 Elusimicrobiota bacterium
CGGAGATCGTCAGGTAGGTGAAGGCGTCCGGGTTTTTTGCCGCCGCGAACGACGGCGCCGGGGCGACTCCGAGCAGCAACGCGACGACGAGCGAGATTCTGATCATGGTCGGTATTCTAGCACTCATTTCGCGGCCTTAGAAATGTCGTAGTAATAGCTGTTGTAGGGCGAATCCGGGAAGATCGGATTGAGCTTGTAGCCCTTCACCCAGGTGCGCTGCGCGCGGTAGCGCCAGCCTTCGGCGATCAGGATATTGGGCACTTCCTCGTCCCAGAGATCGTGCAGTTTCCCGTACAGCTTGGCGCGTTCCCCCTCGTCCAAGGTCCGGACCGCCTTCTCGATGAGCTTGTCCATCTCCGCGTTCTTGAAGCCCTGCTTGCCGGGATAATAGCCCGCCGAGTGCAGCATCGGAAAGGCGAAGTTGTGGGGGTCGGGGTAGTCGGCGGCCCAAGCCGCGGTGAACATCGGCAGCTTGTTCTGCTGGCTTTGCTCGAGATAGGTGGACCATTGCAGGACGCGCACATCCACATGGAACTTGGGGTTGAGCGCCTCGACGTTCTTCTTGAGCATCTGGCAGATCGCCTGGGCGGGTGCGGAGCCCGTGTTGTAGACGATCGACACCTTGAAGCCCTTGTCCCACACCTGGCCCTTCCAAGCCTTCTTGAAGTGCTCGGCCGCGGCCTTCGCGTCGAAATGATACTTCGCCTTCCCGCCGCGATAGCCGAGCATGCCCGGCGGCAGGAAGCTCGACGCGGGCCGTCCCTTGCCGCGGTTGATGTCGCGCACATAGGCGTCGGTGTCCACGGAATAAACGAAGCCTTTGCGCACGTCCTTGTCCGAGAAGAAGTCGGGCGGCACTCCCTCGCCGTCGAGCTTGCCCGAGCCGATGTTCTGGTTGCCCTTGTCGTTGATCTTAAACGAGAAGAATAAGATGGGGCTCACATCGAGCGTCTGCTGTTTATCGAGAACCTCGACACCGTCGAGGTTCTGCAGCTGCGGAAAATACATCTGCGGCGCGTAGATCGAGTCGGCGTCGCCCGCCTGGAGCATGAGCTTGCGCGTCGCGAATTCGTCGACGACCTTGATCACGATGGTCTTGAGCGCCGCGGGCTTGCGCCAATAGCCGTCGAAGCGGTCGAGCACGACCTGCTTGGTCGTGCGTTCGAAGCGCCCGAGCTTGAAGGCGCCGGTGCCGTTGGCCGCCTCGCTGCCGAGCGTGGCCTCGAGCTTGGGGTTGTTGTATTTTTCCCAGGTCGCGAGCTCGCCGTCCCACTGACCGCGCGCCGCGCACCACTTCTTCTCGACGACGGTGCCGTAGGTCGCCAGGATCGTCAGGAAAGGCGCGAAGGGCTTGGCGAGCTTGACGACGACCGCGTCGCCGTCGACGGTCACCGCCTTCATCGCGGCTTCGGCCACGGCCTGATCGGGCTTGCCGTTCTTGCGCGTCCCCGTCACGGCCAAAATCGGCTCGAGCAGCAAGGACGACGGGCCGCCGTCGCGGTCGAAGAGCATGAAGCGGATCAGGGAGTAACGGACATCTTCGGGCGTCAGCACCGCGCCGTCGTGGAACTTCACGCCCTTGCGGATGGGAAAGCGGTAGGTCAGCCCGTCCGCCGAGATTCCCCCGTTGGCCTTGGAGGGCACCGAGGTCGACAGCATCGGACGCAAGTCCTTGATCTTCACTCCCCCGCCCGAGAACATGAGCAGGTACTCGTAAACATTGTCGATGATCGAGTGGCTCGAGGTGTCGTAGGACCACGCCGGATCGAGGCTGTCGATATCGCCGATCGACGCGTACACGAAGGTGTCGGGGTTCTTCACCGCCTGGGCGGCGACCGACAAGGGTGACAATGCGAGGACCAGCGACAGGATGATTTTCATTTGATTTTAGAGACTCCGTAGAGGGAACCGTACGGCTGGATCGGGTGGTACACCCACCCGACGACATTGGCCCGGCGCACGGCGATGTTGTAGCTGTCGGCCGTGAAAATCGCGGGCGCGTCGTAGATCGCCATCGCCTGCAATTCAAAGTAAATCGCCTTGCGCTTGGCCGGGTCCGGCTCGCTCACGGCCTGCTCGATCATCGCGTCGGCGCGCGGATTGGCGTAGCCGAGCTGGGAGGCGAAAAATCCGCGGCTGTGCAGGAACGGCTCGACGGCGTTGTGCGGGTCCGGAAAATCCATGATCCAGCGGTACACGAACGCGGGCAGCTTCCGCGCGCGGAACTCATCGAGAAGCTTGGAGTCCGAGAGCGCCCGGCACTCGATGTGGAACTTGGGGCTGATCTTCTCGATCCCCTCCTTCAACAAGCGGCAGGCGATGCGCCGGTCGCTTCTTCCTTCGGTATAGGCGATCGACATCGCGAAGCCCTTGGCCCACACCTCGCCGTTCTTGGCGCGCTTGAACGCCCCCTCCGCCTGGTAGGGCGAGAACGGCCAAGGCTTTTGCTTCGGGTTGTAGCCGAACAGCACCGCCGGAATCGGTCCGTGGGCCTGGATGGCCTTGCTGCGGTAGCCTTCCTTTATGAACTGGTCGTAGTCGAAGGCGAAGGCGAACGCCTTTCGCGCGTCCGCGTCCGCGAAGAAGTCCGGCGGCACGCCGTCGCCGAGCGTCCCGGAGCCGATCCACGCGTTCTGGACGGGGTTGATCTTCTGGTTGAACAGCACCGCGTTCTGGGTCTCGAGCGAAGCCAAGCCGTCGGTCACCGTCACCCCGGGCAGGTTCTCGAACTGGTCCAAGTAGCGCCGCTCGACGAACGCCGCGTCGATGTCTCCGTTCGCCAGCCGCTTGCGCCGCTCGCGCGAGTCCTCGAGCGCGATTAAGTTGACGCGAGAGAGCGTGGGCGCGCTGCGCCAGTAGGTCTCGTTGCGCACGAGGGAGATCTTGCGCGCCGCCTTGTCCCAGGCCTCGAGCACGAAGGGCCCGGTGCCGTTGGCGCGCGCGTAGAGGGCCGACTTTTCCTTGGCCGGGTTGCGGAACTTCGTCCAGGTTTCCTTGCGCCCGTCCCAGCCGCCGTTGGCCGTGACGAAGCCCTGCGAGACGATGTGGCCGAAGTTCGCCAGGATGCCCATCAGCGGCGCGTAGGGCTTCTTGAGCCGGATGACGACCGAGCCGCCCTCCATCGAGATCGCCTTGTCGGCGTGGTCGTAGAGCTCGTCGGGCGGCAGATCGGCCGTCGTGCGCACGCCCAGGAGCGCTTCGAGCAGGAGATTCGACGGACCCCCGTCGCGGTCGATGAGCAGGAAACGCATCAACGAGTACTTCACGTCGTTGGGCGACATGTCCGAGCCGTCGTGGAACTTGACGCCCGAGCGCAGCGGGAAGGCGTAGGTCAGGCCGTCCTTCGAGAGAAAGCCGTTCTGGAGCGAGGGCACGACCGTGGCGATGCGGGGTTCGAAGCTGTCGAGCGACTCGCCCGCGAACTCGATCAAGGTCTCGTAGATCTGGTCGTCGACGAAGAGCGAGGCGGCGTCGTAGGCCCAGTGCGGGTCGAGGGAGTCGACATCCGCGGCGGTGGCGTAGTCGAGGGTCTTGGGGTCGGTGGAGGCGCGGGCGGGAAGAACGGAGGACAGCGTCAAGAGGACGGCGAGGAGGGCTCTCGTCACGGCCCTATTCTAGCCGATTTTTGGGCTTAGGCGCGCTTGGCTTCGAGCGTGGAAATCCGCCTCTCGTTCCCAGCGGGAGTCCTGCCTTAGGAGTGCTTTTTCTTGTCCGTCAGCCACTTCTCCCCGCCAACGAGCAGGAGCAGGACCGTCAGGACGCCGAAGGCCAGCACCGAGGTGAGATCGTTGCCCGCGACCGCCGGGAACTTCTCGCTCATGTCCACGGCCTTGGAGATCGTCGGGCTCATCGTCACGATGGCCACGATGATGCCCGCGATGGCTCCTCCGGCGATGTAGCCCGACGAGAACAACACGCCGGGACTCATGTCGGCTTCCGCCGCCGACTTCTTGGTCCAGCGGTCCGCGATCCAGCGCATCAAGCCGCCGACGAAGATAGGCGTCGAGGAGGACAGAGGCAGGTACACGCCGACCGCGAACGGGAGCGAGGGCACCTGGCACAGCTCGAGCACGAGCGCGATGCCGACGCCCAACAAGACGAGTCCCCAAGGAAGCTTGCTCGTCAGGATGCCGTCGATGATGAGAGACATCAGGCGCGCCTTGGGCGCGTTATATTTAAGAACGTTTGAGCCGTCCAAACGCTTGGTCTCGACGCCGTTGATGCCGGGGTCGACGAGATACTTGACCTGCCCGGCGTCGTTGACGAGGTACTTGCCCTGCGGCAGGCCGGTGACTTCGCCCTCGGCGACATGCCAGACCTTGTAGGTCGCGCCGTCGATGGCCGAGTCCGAACCCTTGAGGCCCTCGGTGACGGTGAGATCGGTCACGGGAGCGACGATGCCCGGGAAGTCGCGCTTGGCGTAGGTCGTGCTGGCGTTATTGAGGAGCAGAAGCGTCAGGCCGATGACGAGTGCCGAAGACAGCGCGCCCACGAGCAGACCGAGCTGCTGATAGCGAGGCGTGGCGCCCACGAGGTAGCCGGTCTTCAAGTCCTGCGAGGTCGTGCCGCCGTTGGAGGCCGCGATGCAGACGATGGCCGCGATCGAGAGGGCCGTCAGACGCGCGCCCTTGCCCACCCAGCCTCCCGTCGGGTCGAACTTGGAGATCAGCACGAAGATCAAGCAAGTGAGCAGCAAGGTCGCCACGGTCATGCCCGAGATCGGGTTGGACGAGGAGCCGATCTCGCCCGTCAGACGCGAGGACACGGTGACGAACAGGAAGCCGAACAAGACGATCAAGATCGCGCCGAGGATTCCCTTGACGCCGAAGCCGAGGCCCAATCCGGGAGCCGCCGCGATCATGAACACGAGGGCGATGCTGCCCACGACGACGACGGAGTTGGGCATGTCCTCGTCGGTGCGCAGCTTGGGGCCGGTCGACTTGGCCATGCCGCCCGCGAGGACATCTTTGACGCCGGAGACGAGGGCCGCGTAGATCGTGGGAAGCGCCTGGAGCAGCGAGATGATTCCCCCCGTCGCGACGGCGCCGGCGCCGATGTAGAGGATGTAGGACTTCCAGATTTCGGCCGGGGTCATGTCGTGAATCAAATGCGTGGCCGGGTACAGCGGAGCGGTGAGGCCGTCGCCGAACAACTTGATGGCCGGGATGAGCACCCAAGAGGCGAGCACGCCGCCGGCGACCATGACGCAGGAGATCTGCGTGCCGATGATGTAGCCGACGCCGATGAGCTCGGGGGCCACTTCGCCGCTGATGGCCGCACCCTTGAAGAAGCCGAGCAGACGCTCGGGGGTGTCGTTCCAGAGCTTGAAGCCGCTCATGAGGACTTTATAGACGGCGGCGACGCCGAACCCCGTGAACACGGTTTTAGCGGAGGAGCCGCCCTGCTCGCCGACGATGAGCACATCGG
>JAYTIP010000296.1:0-2782 GCA_043731745.1 Elusimicrobiota bacterium
GCAAGGACGAGGTCGCGACGCGCGACCCTTTCGTGAGCTTCCCCCACGGCAGGCCCACGACGCAGTCGCGCGGATCCTCGCGCTCGGGATAGGCGGCGATGGTCAGGCCGCCGAGAAGATTGGCGGGCAGATCTTTGGCGCTGTGCGCCGCGAAGTCGACCCGTCCGTCGATCAGGGCCTCCTCGAGCTCCTTGACCCACAGGCCCTTGGCCCCCTGGGGCAACAGCTTCGCCTGCGCGGGCGGCGGAGCGCCGAACAGATCGCCGGTGGTTTTGATGACGACGGTCTCGACCGTCAAGCCGGGATTGAGCTTTTCCAGGGCGCGCGCCGCCTGGCTCGACTGCGCGAGCGCCAATGCGGAACCGCGTGTGCCCATCTTGAGAATCGCCACGAGGGCATTCTACTTCTTCTGGGTCCTACGGCTCAAAAAACACCCGGGCCCAATGCCCGGCGTTCCAGCGTGCGTTCGCCGCGCGGGCTGCGGCGCATCCGCGCTATCATAAAGACATGATCAACTCCCTCCTTCTCCTCGCCGCCGTGACCGCCTCCGCCCAGACGCCGGCCGACCTCGATCGCCAGCTCACCGCGGCCTTCGACAAGACCGCCGCCGCCGCCGCCAAGGCCGCTCCCTCCTCCTGCTCCGACGCCAAGCCGCTCGAGGTGCCTTTCGAGATGACGATCACCTTCGCCGACGGCCGCACGGTGTCCCAGCGCTTCGAGTACGCGGGCTGCGAGGAAGAGGGACGCAACGACTATCTGCCGCCCTATACGACGCGCTCCTACAAAGGTCAAGACGGCTACGCTCTGACGATCATCACCGAGGAAAGCAAGGAAGCCTCGGAAGTCCTTCTGTCCCAGGGCCGCGACTGGGTGGGCCGCTTCGGCTCGATCGACAACGCCAAGCTCATCTCCGGCGACTCCCTCGCCGTCGGCGGCGTCGAGCTCAAGGCCGGCGCCAAGGGCAAGGCCGTCCTGCGCGACGCGGCCGTCCCCCTCTACCCGCAACTGAAGATGTGCGAGGCCGCGGTCACCAAGGAGCTCGGCGTCGCGTTGCGCGGCCTCGACAACCGTCCCATTAAGGGCTACGACGCGCGCCGCCCCGCCCTCGTCCTTCTCACCGACACCGACGCGTACTACTACCACGAGGACTGCGACATCTGCGCCGAGGTCACGAAGTGCGCTCTCAAGTCGGGCGCGGTCAGCAGCCTGATCGTCGCGCACATGGTCAATTGCGCCGACATGGCGCCGTACTCGAAGAACGCCGCGTACGACGCCTGCGCGCCCCGCTAGCGCGACAGCTTCAGCAGGTACTCCTCGACGCGCACGCCGGCCGCGTTCTCGTACTCGTCTTCCTTGATGACCTTAAATCCGTTGTTCTCGGCGACCTTCCGAGAACCGGGATTTTTCTTGGCGACGCGCGCGAACAACGGACGCTTCTTGTGCCACACGAGCAACTGCCTCAGGCCTTCTGACGCGAGGCCCAGCCCCCAATACTTGCGGTCGATCCAGTAGCCGACCTCGCGAAACGGCATCTTGCCGGTTCCGGTGCGCACGAAGCTCACCAGGTAGCCCGCGACGCGTCCTTTATACACGATCGTCTGCTTGAGGTTCAGGCGGTTTTTGAGGACTTTCTTCCAGTGCGCATAAAAATCGGGACGCGTCCTGGGTATGAACGAACCGCGTCGGTTCGCCTCGGGATCGGCGTGCATGCGATAGAACGCGGGCACATCGCGCGGGGTCGCGTCACGCAAACGACAGACAGGGTCCTTCGGCTTCATTTATGATCCATAGTCTATCAGGGCGGGCAAGGCCAACTCGCCGCGGCGTCCACCGCCGCCCTCAACTCGCTGATGTAGACGGCCCGAATCCGCGCCCGGTCCGCGACCATCGCCCCATCGGTGTACTGGGGCACAGGCTGGGCGAACGACAAATACAAAGTGTTGACGCTCGTGCGCGTCGCATTCACATCGGCGGCGCGAATCACGGTCCCGATCGCCTGCGCTCCGGCGGGCGATAACCCGCACGACACCAGCTTCGCGTTCGCCGCGACGACGATCTCGCTCAAATGCACGGCGCGCACGCGCGTGACCCCGGGCGTCAGGCCCGCGTCCGTCCAAGCCTTCGCGGTTCCGGCGCTGAAAAGCAGCGCCGCCGCGATCAGGGGGCGTAGGTGCAGTATTGCCATGAAGCGTTCCCCGACGCGTCGCTCGTCAGAACCTTTCCGTCGCCCTGCGTGCCGTCGACGATCTTGACCGCGCCGGCCACATGCAGCTTCGCGCCCGGCGAGGCCGTGCCGATGCCCACGCGCCCCGAGGCGTTGGTCGGGGGCACGAGCACGGCGTTGCCCGCGTTGCGGTTGAGCGTCGTGTCCGCCGCCGCGCCGCCGCCGTCGCCCGTGGTGATGACTTGGTTGTACACCCCCACCGGCGACGGATAGGTCGTCGTCAGGCTCAAGGTCTCAGACGACAGCTTCAGCACCGGCACCGCGAGCAGAAACAAAGTCAGGCACGCCGTCACCGCCCGGCGGTCCACGCGCACGACGATCGTGATCTCTTTCAAGGCCTCACCTCTCCTACTTCGCCGTCACCGTCAACGCGCACGAATTCCCGGCTCCCGTCCGCGCCGTCACCGTCGCCGTCGGCGTATCGCACTCGCACGAACATCCCGAGCCCGGGCCCGTACAGGACACGCCCTGCGACGAATCCGACGAGCACGACCCTCCCCTCGCCCACACCTCGCCCACGCGACTGAGCGCGGCTTGGCCCGCCATGTCGTCCGCGAG
>JAYTIP010000297.1:0-4612 GCA_043731745.1 Elusimicrobiota bacterium
AGACCGCGTACGGCCTCAAGGGCAAGCGCTGGATCGAGTCGCGCCTTGACGAGCGGCTCGGCCTGCGCGCCGGCGTGTTCAGCCCGCTCACGAAGGACGGCGAGTTTACCGCGAACGTCACGACGGTCCTGCTCAGCGTGATCGGCGCGCCCGCCAAGGTCGCGGGCGCGGCTAAGCTTCAGCCCGTGCTCCAGGCCATCGGCCATGTGGAGCAGCGGGTCACCTGGAAAACGACCAAGGGCGAGACGGTCAAAGCCGAAGTGATGACCTATCTCACGCGCCTGACGCCGCTCGCGGACATGACGACGACCGACGAGTATCTGCTCGTCTACGCGGTGCGCCGCGACGGGAAGGTCCGCCTTACGACGGCGTTCCCGGTGGGCAAGGGTTTCGCGGACGGGATCATGGCGACCAAGCCGGACGCCGAGGCCGCGTTCAAGCCGCGCTACAACTTATACGTCGATCCCGCGTGGACCGTCGCGGCCCAGGAGAACCTGGGCTGGAAAGCCGACTAAAGCGGGTCGAGCTTAAACGACGCGGGGCAGTTTCCCTTCCCGCCGACGGGCAACAGCATTTTCCCGAACTCCGAGGCCGGCCGCAGCGGCTGGGTCAGGTGGAAGCGCACATCGAGAAGCATGTCGGCGCCGCCCGACTTCGTGCAGCTCAGGCTCACGAGGTTGCGGCTGCCGGCGCCGAATTCGCTCTCGAAGGCGGCCAGCACTTCTTCGGCGTTCACCGTCTGACCGACGCGCGCGGCGAGAAAGCGCCCGAAGGCGGTCTTCGAGACGGCGAGCACGAGGTCGGTCGCGCGCGTGAAGTACTCGTCGGGCGTGTAGCCCGAGCACGAACCGTGCTTGTACCACTCGTGGTTCTGCAGGCACGAAGCGACGCCGGGCATGGCGGGCGTCAGGCGGCTCATCACGGCGGACGAGGCGCCGGGGTCGGGCATGCGGCACCAAGTGGGCCCCTTATCGAGAGCTCGTGTCGCGGCGTCGACGCCGCAGTAGCCGTAGGTGTGGGACGTGTCCGCGTTTTGATCGGGCCACAGACCGTGCAAGGCGAGATTGCTCGCGGCGAAGTCGCCGGGGTGCAGCGCGGAGCACTCCGGAAGGCCGGCTTTCCCCTCACAAAACGCTTTCGTCCACTCGACGGAGAATACGTAGGAGTCGAAGTTTCCGGCGGCGGTTCCGCCGGAGGAAGGAGGACGAACGGAAACCGGGGGCGCGAGAACCGCGGAAAGCTCGGCGCGAGTCTGGGCGACGGGATCGCCCTGGTTCCAATTCAACGCGGCGGCGGGAATCGCCGCGACCAGCAGGAGGATCGCCCAAGCGTTCGTCATTCTCATCCGTTGCTCCTTGCGCCAAAGGACCTAGTCACATTATAGGCACAAAGGGACGAATTTCGACGCGCGATTTTTCGTTCACCCGTCTTTGATAGAATGCGCCCATGCTCAGCGCGATTCTCCTGATTTTCCTTTCCCACGCGTCGGCCCAGCCCCCCGCGGCGTCGACTGCGGCCTACGTTCCTGCCGCGGTGCTCGTGGCCGAGGACGATCTACCGCGCTTCGAGGAGTCGTTCAAGTCGAAGGCGGGCCTGATCAAGGCCGCGCGCAAGGCCGTTAAGTATCTCGAGTCGCTCCCGGCGACGAAGACGATCAAGGTCGCCGACAGGGATTACGGCCCCGCCCAGCTCATCGACTCGGCGAAGGCGATCGTCGAGCTCGCGCAAAAGGCGAAGACCGCCGACGAGTTCGACGAGAAGGTGCGCGAGCAGTTCGATGTGTTTCAGTCCACGGGCCTCGACGGCAAGGGCCGCGTCGTGTTCTCCTCCTATTATCAGCCGATGCTCAAGGCCAGCCTCAAGAAATCGGCCGCCTATCCCTATCCCCTCTACCGGCGACCCAAGGACATGGTCGAAGTCGACCTCGCGGCCTTCGGCAAGGCGAACGGGGAAGGCGCGATGCTCGGGCGCGTGAGCAAGGACGGCAAGGTCGTCCCGTACTACACGCGCGAAGACATCGATCGACGCAAGGCGCTCGCGGGTCAGGGACTTGAGATCGCGTGGCTCAAGGATCGCTTCGACGCACTCGACCTTCACATCCAAGGTTCCGCGATCCTCAAATTTCCCGACGGAAAGGAGCGCCTCGCGAAGTACGCGGGCAACAACTCTCGGAGCTACAACTCCGTCGGGCTCACGCTCGTGAAGGCCGGCGTGTTCGCGCGCGACGAGATCACGCACGACAAGCTTCGCCAGTATCTGCACGACAACCCCGACGCCGAGAGCTGGATCCTGGCGTCGAATCCTCGCTATGTGTTCTTCGAGCTGACGGGCCTGCCCGAGGACGGCGAACCCTTCGGCGCGACGGAGCAGTCGCTCGTGCCCGCGCGATCGATCGCGATCGACCCGGCGTATTTACCGCTCGGAGGGCTTTACTTCTTCTCGACGACCTCGCCGCAGACCGACAAGGACGGCCGTCTGCTCGGAATGTCGTCCAACACGCGCTTCGCCTTCGGCCTCGACACCGGTGGCGCCATCAAGAGCCCCGGACGCGTGGACATCTACGCCGGACACGGAGCGCAAGCGGCGGCGACGGCGCGCGGACAGTGGGCGGACGGCAAGCTCTACCTGCTGATCAAGAAGCTGCCGCCGCGCGAACGGTGACGGACCTGCGCGCCGCGCTGAAGACGGCCGACGAGCTCGGCGGGGCGGGGCGCTATTTCGACGCGCACGAGGAGCTCGAGTCGATTTGGATGACGGCCGCGGGTGATGAAAAGATTTTATTGCAGGGGCTCATCCAAATCGCGGCCGGTTTGCACCGGCTTTCGCTCGACGAGAAAAAGACCGACGGCGCGTTCTATCTGCTCGAGCGCGGCCGTCAGAAGCTCAAAAAGACCGCCGCCTTGCTCGAGCCGGCCGGACTGGCCGCGCTCGAGACGCGGCTCGACGCGATCCGCGCCACGGGGAAGGCACCCGCCACCCTGACCTTCGGACTCACAGGAGCCGCCCGGTGAAGAAACAGAGACTTGAGGCGTTCAGCGACGGCGTGCTCGCGATCATCCTCACGATCATGGTGCTCGAACTGCACGCGCCGGACGGGACGAGCCTGGCGGCCCTGCGCCCAATGCTGCCGTCGCTCGCGGGCTACGCGCTGAGCTTCGTGTACATCGGGATTTATTGGAACAACCATCACCACATGATCCAGGCGGCCGAGCGCGTCAACGGCGCCATCCTATGGGCCAACCTTCACCTGTTGTTCTGGCTTTCCTTGGTGCCGCTGGCGACCGCGTGGCTCGGACGACAGGGGCTCTCGCCCTGGCCCGTGGCGCTGTACGGAACGGTGCTGTTCCTCGCCGGGACCGCCTACTACTTGCTCGCGCGCCTGCTCGCCACCCATCATGGCCCGGAATCGACCTTGGCCAAGGCCTTGGGCACCGACCTCAAAGGCCGGATCTCGCTGGTGGTCTATGCCGCCGCGATCGCTCTCGCCTTCGTCAAGCCGGCTCTCGCCTGCGCGCTGTACGGTTCGGTGGCGCTGATGTGGCTGTACCCCGACGCGCGCTTCGAGAAAGCGCTGTCGCGCGCTTGACGGCGGCGAACGCCACCGCTATCATCTCGCCCATGGCCGATCCCACCGAGCACGAGAAACAGGCGAAGGACGCCGTTACGGCGTGCATCCAGGCCGACCCCGGTGCCGGCGCCGCGCGCACCGTACCGGTGATGTGCCAGCAGATCTCGGCGGCAGCCCGCCTACACAAGGAACCCAAGGACGCCGTCGTCGCCGTGTGCCGCGGCTCGATGAACGCGGTCCTGCTCTCCGGCCAAAGCGTACCCGACGCCTCCGTCGCCTTGCTCGACGCGCTTCCCAACATGAGCCTCATGATGCGCTCCGGCCCCGAGGACCTGATGTCCTGGGTCATGCAGGGGATCGCCGAGTCCACCAAGGTGGCGCCCGCCGATGTGCGTGCGGGAATCAGCGAGAAAATCGAAGAGAAGTTCATGGGCGCTTCGGCCATCTTCGAGGAGCTCTGCCGCGCCGCCGACGCGAAATAAGCCGGCGCTAAGGCTTCTTTGCGGCCGCTTCCGAGCCGATGAACTGCCAGATACCGCCGCACTTGAGCCCCGACCCCATGGTCTTCGCGGACTCCGCGCACGCGTCGCGGTTCGGATCAGGCGCGAAGGCGCGAATGTTGAAGTAGTAGGTCTTCCCCGGCTCGACGAGGCAGACGGAGTCTTTGTTCGCCCCGGGGGCTAAGGCTTGCCCCGCCGGCACCATCGTGATCACGCCGCCCGGCCCGATGTTGTAGATGTGGCAGGCGTCCCACTTGCCGCGCTTCACGCCCGGGCCGCGATCGATGCCCGCCAGCGCCTTCGCGGCGTCGAAATCGCACGGGGTCTGCGAAACGGTGATCAAAGTCGAGACCCGACGGGCGTTCGTGCCTTCGTTCGTGCTGAACCCGCCCACGCCGGATTTTTGCGCGATGAATTTGTAGCTGATCGCCTCATTGGGGCCGAACGAAAACCATTCGACCTTGTTCGTTTCTTTCAGGAGATTCGGACGCTCCTCTCGGATGACGCGCGTCAACGGCGGATCGCTCTTTTCACACGAGATTCC
>JAYTIP010000298.1:0-8762 GCA_043731745.1 Elusimicrobiota bacterium
TTACGCTCTGCGCGAGCTCGTGGATCAGGCAGAGATGAAAATCTCCCCCGAAACTTCCGCGCGCCTCGCGGAAATGCGTAGAATCCAGAAGCGCAAGTCCCGCACCCGCTCGCGCACGCTCGCCAAGACCGTGTACCAAGAGAACGCGTGATGACATGGCCCGATTTCGTTTTTAACGCGGAAAACTGGCTTTTGCTGTCGCTCGGCCTGGCTTGCGGAGTCGGAAGCGGGCTGATTCTCCTCAAAAAATACGGCGCGCTTCCCTCAAGATTTCGAGCGACAGATCCCCGGACGGAATTCGCCTGCGCCGTCGCGATCTGGGGGGTGGTGCTGCCTCTTTGGATCGTGATCCTGAAGATGGCGCAGTACCGGAACTTCCAACTCACCTCCGATTCCGCCCATGTGGTCCATTATGCGTGGAACGCGATTCACGGCCACGGCTTCTACAGCAGCATGTACGGCATGCCGACCCTGTCGGGACATTTCTCGCTGACGAGCGCTTTGCTGTCCCCCGTCCTCTTGCTTCGGAACGACGTCGACGCGTTCGTCGTTCTTCACGGCCTGGCTCTCGGATCGAGCGCTTTCGGCGTCTTTTTGATCGCGAAGCGCCGCACGAAGAGTCGTCTGCTTCCTTGGCTTCTGGCGCTTTTGACCGTCGCCCAGCCTCGATTCCAGGATTTGACGAACACGATTCTGGAAGATTCCGTCTTCGCCGCTCCCCTGTTCGTTTGGGCGGCTTATTTTCTCGAAGCGGACCACCCCTTTCTCGCGATCGCGTCTTTCGCGTTGCTGCTGACGACGAAGGAAGAAGCGACGGCGGTGCTTTGCGGCGTCGGGCTCTTCTACTTTTTTCGCGAGGAGAAAAAACGGACGCTGGGAGGAGCCCTCGTCCTCTCGAGCGTTCTCCTCGCCCTCCTGGAAATTGCGCTTATAGCGCGGTATAGGAACGCCCTCCCCGCGGATCGATTCACGCCCGGCGTGGGTTTTTTCTTTCCCGCACTTGGCCACTCGGCCACGGAAGTTTACTCGAACCTCCTTCACAGACCTTGGATATTCCCGATCGCATTGGTCTATCCGCCAGCTGATTTTTTACCGGCGCTGCATAATCTTCTTTATTTCGGGTTTCTGCCGCTGTTTGCCGGAGCCGCCGCGTTGCCCGCTTACTGCGTTTGGATTCCCCATCAATTGGCGAGCGAGCACTTCAACTACCATCGTTTGCTCGGATATTACGGCGCCTTCGCGCTCGGTCCCCTGTTATGGGCGACGGTACTGGGCACGACCGGAGTCTGGAACCGCCTCATCCCGCGAAGGAGAGAGGCGCTTGCGGCCTATCTTCTGCTGATCGCCGCGCTCGGGTTCTTGTCCGGCGGGACGTATAACACGAGGTTGATGCCTTCCACTTGGAAGCGGTCCGTGCCTAAGATCCTTCCTCGAATTCCGCCGGACTCGAAGCTATGGTGTGAGGGTTATTTGACCCCTCAATTCGCCATGCGCCGCTATATCAAGTACCTGCCTAACTCCCTACCCAACGACATCTTCGAACGGGATCTCTTCCTGCCGGACCAGGTGCTTCTTTCCACCTATTGGATGCAACTGTCCACTCCATCGACCGTGTCGCGAATCATGGAGTTCTTACGCCGCGGAAATTTTCAAGTTGTATTCCGGGAAAACGACCTTATACTATTCGAACGCAAGGGCGCGAGCTTCGGAGCCCCCGCGGTCCCACTGGGTGCCGACTTCCAAACTAAATGAAATACTTCACCACCGACGAAGCCGACGCCCTGATCCCCGACCTCGAGAAGATTTTCGAGTGCGTCGCCGAGCTGACGGCTCAAGCGGAGGTGAAGGCCGCCGGCCTGCGCAAGCGCCAGCAAACCGCCGACCAAGACCACGCGGCCGAGGTGATCGAACGCTCCCAGCTCCAGTTCCTCGCACAGGGCATCAACGATTGGATGCAGAAGATCGTCGAGCTCGGGGCGTTGCCCAAGGGTGTGGACCCGGCGCTCGTCGACTTCCCCTCCCGCGTCGAGGGACGCGAGGCCTACCTGTGCTGGAAGCTCGGCGAGAAGAAAGTGACGCACTACCACCCGGTCGACGAGGGCTTCTCGACGCGTAAGCCGCTCCCTAAGCGCGCGCCCCCGAGCCGCAACAACCCCGACAAATAACCGTTTCCTCCCGTCCCTAGGACCCGCGAGCGTCCGGGACTACAATGGAGGCATGGACATTCATCGGCGTTTAGCGGCGGCAGCGCTCGCGGCGATCACTTTGGGATCGCTCGCGACGGCCCTGCGGGCCGCGGCCCCGCTCGATCCACGCTACAACACCGCCTGCGTGATCGTGGCGCCGACGACGGCCGAGGGCTTCGTGACGAACGGGGGCAGCACCCCATTGCAGGTCGCGGGTCCCGTGCGCTTCGTTTTCGTGCTGTTCAACTCGATGTCGCGCCCCACGGCCACGGTCCAGACCGACGTGATCATCCCCCCCGGACAGACCATGAGCATCGGCCGGACCACCTTGGTGGGCAACCTCGTCCCCAGCGAGGTCTGCCAGCTCGACATCAGCACCGCCGTCCGTTAGCCCGCTCTTGACGCCGCCGCCCTAAGGGGGCTAAACTGCCCCGTCGCGCGCATTACAGGAGATCTATGGGCTTTCTGCTCGGCGTCATGTTGGGCTTCGTCGCGTGGTTCCTTCTCAACTATCTCGTCGCCGGCCTCTACACCGTCGACCAAAACGAGCGCGCGGTCAAAACCAGCTTCGGGCGCGCCCAGCGCCTCGACAAGGTCAAAACCCTCGACGACCCCGAGCTCTCCGCCACGCTCAACGCCGACGAGCAGACCCGCTACAACTACCCCCAGTTGCGCGTGATCCCGCCCGGGGGCCCGTACTTCAAGTGGCCCTGGGAGAAGGTCTATAAAGTCTCGGTCGCGACCGAGAGCATCAATATCGCCGCCGACCCCGAGACGCCGAGCGCCAACCGCGGCGGCACCATCCTCGAGGCCATCACGATGGACCAGCTCAACACCGGCCTCACCGGCCAAATCCGCTACCGCGTCTCCGAGCGCAACCTGTACGCCTACCTCTTCGGCATCAAGACGCCCATCGTCCATGTCATGGGCTACTTCGTCTCGGTCCTGCGCGAGAAGATCGCCACCTTCGAGGCCCCCAAGCTCGCCGGCATCAGCCAGGAGCAGGCCACGGGCTTAAGCGAGCTCTCCGGCGTGTCCATCAACGATATTCGAAAGAACCTGCGCGCCCTCAACGACACGATGGACCGCGACTGCCGCTCCTCGGTCGCCCGCTACGGCATCGTGCTCGACGCCTCGCTCATCACGGGCATCGATCCGCCTCCCGAGGTCGAGTCGGCGTTGGCCGCCATCAACACGGCCCACAACCATGTCTCCTCCGAGATCAGCCTGGCGCAGGCCTCCGCGGACCAGAAGATCGTGCAGTCCAAGCGCGCCGTCGAGATCGAGACGCTCCAGGCGCAGGCCGAGGTCGAGCCCTTGATCGCGCTCGCCAAGCAACTCGGCGACTTGAAAGCCGTCGGCGGCGACGGTTCCTTGATCGCCTACCTGCGCAATGTGCGCCTAGGCATCTTCGGACGCACGCGCCAGGTCGTGCTCGAGAATCGTCAGCATTGGGAGGGCCACTAACATGAATCCCATCATCATGGTCGCCGGCGTCACCTTCTTCGCGCTCTGGATCATCGTCCCGGTGCTGTTCGGCGTCCTGCGCTTGCTCGGCTTCTACACGATCGTCTACGAGGGCACCTCGAAGGTGTTCGTGCTCTTCGGCAACGTGCTCGACACGATCACCGAACCCGGCATCCACTTCCTGTGGTTTCGCATGGGCCCGGCGGCGTTCATCGCCAACTGGATCGGCACCTGCTACACGCTCGACATGCGCATGGACCAGGTCTACCGGCGCTCCGAGCCCGTGAACTCGGAAGAAGGTGCCCCGATGGGCATCGGCATCTGGTACGAGATGTACGTGTCGGATCCCGTCGCGTTCCTGTTCAAAAACGCCGATCCGCGCGGCTCGCTCGCGGCCAACGTGAGCAACGCCACCGTGCGCTCGCTCTCCAACATGAAGCTCGCGGCCATGCTCGGCTCGCGCCATCAGATGAGCCAGGTCGTGCGCGAGGAAGTGTCGCCGAAGAGCCACGAGTGGGGATATAAACTCGGCTCCGTTTATATCCGTAAGGTCCACCTGCGCGACCCGCGCATGATCAAGCAGATCGAGGAGAAGGTCGTGAACCGTCTGCGCCAGGTCACCTCCTCGATCAAGCAGGACGGCGAGAACCAGGTCAACATCATCGCCAGCACCGCCCAGCGCCAGGCCTCGATCGCCTTCGGCGAAGCGGCGGCCCTGCGTCCCAAAATCGTCGGCCAGGCACTCAAGACGATCTCGTCGGCCCCCGACATTCTGCAGGCGATGTTCGAGATTCTCGAGGTTCAGAAAGTCCTCGAGAGCGGCGCCGAGATCACCATGGTGCCGCCGAACTCCGACATGCTCCGGCAGCTGATCGCGGCCCGCGGCGCGACACCCACGCCGCCCCCCGAAAACTGAAGCTCCTCGTCGACGAAAAACGGGGCACGGCGATCGTTCCGCTTCCTGGAGCGGAGCGCCTGCCGGAGACTTTCGAGTTTCGCGGGCAGACCTTCGCGAGTAAGAAGGAGCTGCACGCCACGCTCGTGGGCGCGAGCACGCGCGTCCCCGCCGCGGCGATCCTCACGGCGGCCGAAGGCCTGGCGTTCGCCGTCCGTCCGACCGGATCGTACCGCCATGTCGAATTGGGCGAAGAGCGCAGCCTCATCGAGCTCGTGCGCATCGACGATCAGGAGGAGTTCTACTGCCGTTTGGAACTCGCGTTGGGGCGTCCCGCCTCGATTCCCCGCATGCCGGCCCACGTCACTTTGTTCACCGAGCCGGGAGGCACGGGCATCGGACTTTACACCGACTCCCAGCTCGAAGCAATCTCCTGGAAGGCCGAACTGACCGGCTTTAAGAGCCCCTGGCGGCTCGACGGCGACGGGGCTATACTGGGGCCGTGAGGCCCCTCCCCCTCGCCGCCTTCGTTCTTGCGTTCGCCTCTTCCGCGCGCGCCCAAAACCGCATGGGCTCGGTCGAAATCAGCCTTGAAACGCCCGGCGCCCCCCGCATATCCCTCGGCTCCCCCCTGACGCCGGGAGCTGTGCCTCAGATCGTGACCCTGAACATGGCGTCGCCGTCCTTGGCGCCCACCCCGGGTCTCGTTCCGGTGCCCGCCGCGTTGACTCCCGTCGCCTTGGCTCCCGCCGCCGCGCTCGTGCCCGCGCTTCCACAATCCGAGATTTCCCCTTCACCCACGCTTCGAAAGCTCTCCGTCATGCGCCCCGCCGCGAGCGCCCCCGAGCAGCCACTCGATCTCGATCACGCCACCGTCGGAGAGATGCTCGAAAAGACCCGGAGCCGCTTCGGAGAGTCCGGGTCCCATCCGGGACTGCCGCTCGACCTCGACGCCACCAACCGGCTTTTCTCCGACTCGACGAAACCCGGATTCAAGACCGCCCAGTCGCTCCGCCTAAACGAGCCGTTCGAGTTCGGTGCCTCCGAGGTATTCCGCTACCGCACGGCGCTCGACGCCTACGGCGCGAAAGACGGCGGCGAGGCCACCGCGACCTTGCTGTCCGCCGCCGAGGGCCTGGCGGCGAGCGCGGGCATCAAGACCGAGCGGGGCGAGCGCACCTTGCCCGACGGAACGATGCGTCCGGTGCTCAAAATCGTCCCTCAGCTCAAAGGCCATCGTCTCAACCAACTCGCCTGGGACCTCGCGCGCGGCTTCGGAACGGGCGTCGAATACTCGCCCGAGCGCACGCGCAGCGGTACCGCCGCTTTCAACGGCGTCGACAACGTCCTCTTCCTGCCCGACTTCGGAAACGAGAAGTCCTTCGAGGCCATCCTGCACGAGTCGCGCCACGCCGCCTTCGCCAAGCGCCTGCGCAACGGCGACATCAGCGCCTTCCATGGATCGCTCGTGGCCTACGCGGGACGCGACATCGCTCCGGGCGCCATGTCCTACGACCACTACATGTCGCTTGAGGAGCTCAGCACCCACGCGAAGACCTTGCTTCACACGATCATCCGCGCGCAGCGCGGCGGCGGCGCCGAAGCGGCGTCCCAGGCGCGAACCTACGCGTTTCAACTCATCGACGTCCTGCGCAGCGCCGAGATCAATCTGTTCCAACTCCAGCGCATGCTCGACAAAGGCGACGTGACGGGAAATCGCGTGGTCGCCAGTCCGACCTTTCGCGATTTCAAAGGCGGACATTGGGAGATGATCAACCTCCCGCACGCGATGATCGTCTTGCCCGTGCTCGACGAAGCCCCCGCGCCGAAGCGCGGACTCTTGGACCGCATGTTCAAGCCCGCGCCCGAGTCCACCGGCGCCAAGGCCGCGCGTCACCATGTGGAGGCCCTGCGGCCCATGATTCGCGCGACGGGCGAAGAGCTCGAGATCTTCCTCGGAGCGTTGAGAGGCGAGGAGCCGGACCTGAAGAAAGCCCGCGCCTCGGCCGCGCGTATGACGAGCCTCGCGGCGCACGCCGACGAAGTCTTCGCGACCCCTTAGCGCGCGGGAATCGGAGGCGCGCCCTCGATCTCGCGGATCTGATCGTCCGCGAACATCTTCGTCCCCTCGTCGAGGTTGAAGGTGAGGGCCTTCTTGAAGAACTTGAGGGCGTACTTGTCGTTGTTCTCGCGGCGCAGGCACAGCCCCATGCCCGTGTAGGCCTTGGCGCCCGAATCGCCGGTGACCTTCAGCCGCTGAGTGGCTTTGAGCGCCGCGGTAAACGAAGCCCGCGCTTCGCGAATCTTTCCCTCGCGCAGCCAGGCCGCGCCCGTGCGCTCGTGGTAGCGCACCATGCGCTCGTCTTCGGTCTTGAGCTCGACTAAGATTTCGTCGAGCAGGTCCCGGGACTGGGCGTACTCGCCTTTCTCGAGGAGAGCGTCCACCTTCGTGAACTTTTCCTCGATAGGGTCCGCCTTACGCGCGTGCGCGGACGGAGCGAGGGCGAAGAGGGCCAGGGCCAAAACGAGTTTCATGAGCCCTAAGGATAACGGATTGGCGCGCGGCGTCAAGACCGGGCCTATGTCGTCGCGGTCTCGGGGCGCCCGGTCTCGAACCGGGAACCTCATGGTCCCAAACCATGCGCTCTGCCAATTGAGCTACGCCCCGACGGGACCGCGCCTGGATTATACCACTCTTAACAATTCCGTCCTTGCGCCACCTGGGGATGAAGGATACACTCAGGGCGTGAAGAAACTCCTGTTCGCCGCCGCCTTCGCGGCCCTGGCCGCCTGCAAGGCCGGCCCGCCGACCATCCTCATCACCGACGAGGACCGCCAGTCCTACAAGCACGACGACGAGGCGGAGGAGCGGCGCGCCCGGGAGGAACTCGCCGACATCCAGAAGAAGGTCGAGACCGGGACTTTGCCGAAGATCCAATTCGAGTTCGACAAGGACGTGATCACCCCGGAGTCGGCACCGACCTTGATCCTCGTGGCGAAGCTCCTCAACAAGAATCCCCGCCTCAAGGTCATTTGCCTCGCTCATACCGATTCCGTGGGCACCGAGGAGTACAACCTCGACTTGTCGGAGCGCCGCGCGCGCTCGGTCAAAGCGTATCTCGTTCTGCAGGGCGTCGCCCCGCCCTCGATCCGCTTCAAGGGCATGGGCTACACGCGCCCGATCGCCGACAACTCGACCGACGAAGGCCGCGCCCAGAATCGCCGCGTCGAGTTCCGCGTCACCTACCGCGACTGGGAAGCCGTCTACTAGAAACCCCGAAACTTCAGGTCAGGCACGAAGTTATTTACTGAGGCCGGTAAGTCCAGGCGACGATCCGGCCGCGCTTCTGTCCTTGGGCCGTCTCGATCACGCGGCGAACCGGCGCGCCGGCCTTGGTCAGAGCTTTGTCGACGGAAGCCAGGCTCGACGCTTTCGAGATGAGGATCGTGAACCACTGGACCCGACTTTGGACCCGCGCGCTGTCCTCGATCATGCGGCGCGCGAAGGCTTCCTCGCCGCCGTGGAACCAAAGCTCGGTGCGTCGCCCCCCGAAGTTGCTCTGCGAGGCGGGCTGGCGGCCCAGCTTCTTCCATTTGACGCTCGACGCCTCGCGCGCCTCCGCCTCCGATGCGTGAAAGGGCGGATTGCACATCACGAGGTCGAAGGCTTCATCCGGATGGACGACGCCGTCGAGCACGGCGAACGGATTGGCCTGAAGACGCAGCTCGACTCCCCCCGCCAGCCCGGGGTTGGCTTCGACGATGCGCCGCGCCGAGGCGAGCGCGTCCGGATCGCTGTCGCTGCCGACGAAGCTCCAGCCGTACTCGGCGCGCCCGATGATCGGATAGACGCAGTTGGCGCCGACGCCGATGTCGAGCACGCGCACGGCTGCACCCCGGTGAAGCTGCAGGAGATCCGCGGCGTGATGGATGTAGTCCGCGCGGCCGGGGACGGGCGGGCACAGGTAGCCGGGCGGCAGGTCCCAGGCCGACACGCCGTAGTAGGCGCGCAGGAGCGCGCGGTTGAGGGCCAGCACCGCCTTCGGATCGGCGAAGTCGATCGTGGGCTCGCCGGCGGGGTTTTTGACCGCGAAGGCGACCAACTCGGGCGAGGCCTTCGTCAGGGCGCCGAAGTCGTAGCGGCCGGCGTGGCGGTTGCGAGAATGCACGCCGCCATTGTAGCCAAGTCGGGGGGGGGGGGTCGGGGCTTTTTT
>JAYTIP010000299.1:0-6169 GCA_043731745.1 Elusimicrobiota bacterium
GAGACGCCGGCTGTGGCGCCCGTTCGCGAAAATCCGTCGCGACTAGCGCCGTTTGCGCGCGGACGGCTTGCTGGCGGACATGCCCTTGAGCTCGAAGAGCTGGTCGCGCAGCAAGGTCGCCTGCTCGAAGTCGAGCGCGTCGGCCGCGGCCGTCATGCGCGACTCCACTTCCTCGATGATCCCCGGGAGGTCCTTGGCCGACAGCGGGCGCTCCGCGTCGCGCAGGAGCATGAGGCCCTCGCGCTTGGCCGTGCTCTGGAACTCCTCGAGCTCCTCGACCGCCTTCACGATGGTCTTCGGCGTGATGCCGTGCTCCTTGTTGTAGGAGAGTTGCTTGACGCGGCGGCGGTCCATCTCGTCCATTGCGCGCTTCATCGAGCCAGTGATGCTGTCGGCGTACAGGATCACCTGACCGCCCACGTTGCGCGCGGCGCGGCCGGAGATCTGGATCAAGGTGGTCTCGGAGCGCAGGAAACCCTCGTGATCCGCGCCCAAAATCGCGACCAAGGACACCTCGGGCAGGTCGAGGCCCTCTCGCAATAAATTGATGCCGACGAGGATATCGAAGATCCCTGCGCGCAGGTCCTGCAGAATCTGGATGCGCTCGAGCGAGTCGATGTCGGAGTGCAGGTAGCGCACCTTGAAGCCCTTCGTCGTCAGGAAGGAGGACAGGTCCTCGGCGGTGCGCTTGGTGAGCGTGGTGATCAACGCGCGCTCTTTTTTGACGACGCGATCGCGTAGGCGGACCATCAGGTCCTCGAGCTGACCCTCCGAGGGCTTGATGATCGTCTCGGGGTCGATGAGTCCCGTCGGGCGCACGACCATCTCCGCGACCTCGCCCTTCGTCTTCTTGAGCTCGTAGGGCCCCGGCGTGGCGGAGACGAAGATCGTCTGGCCCGCGAGCGCCTCGAACTCGGCGAAGCGAAGCGGCCGGTTGTCGAGCGCGGAGGGCAGGCGCCAGCCGAAGTCGATCAAGGTCTGCTTGCGCGCGCGGTCGCCCTCGTACATTCCGCCGATCTGCGGGATCGCGACATGGGACTCGTCGACGACGAGCAGGTAGTCCTTGGGGAAGAAGTCGATGAGGCAGTAGGGCCGCTCGCCCGCGGGGCGACCGGAAAGATGCCGTGAGTAGTTTTCGATGCCGTGGCAAAAGCCCATTTCCCGCAGCATCTCGAGATCGTAGCGGGCCTTCTGCTCGAGCCGCTGGGCCTCGAGCAACTTGCCCTGCGACTTGAACCAGGACATGCGGTCGGCCAGTTCGGCCTCGATGGCGGAGATCGCGCGCTCGCGCTCGGGGCCGCCGGTGACGAAGTGCTTGGCGGGGTACACCCACTCGCGCTTGAGGTCCTTGAGCTTGGCGCCCGTCAGGGGATCGAATTCGATGAGCGAGACGACGCCCTCGTCGCCGAGGGTCGCGCGCAGCGCCGTCTCCATGTACGCGGGAAAAATGTCGACGACGCCGCCCTTCATGCGGAATTTTCCGCGCACGAACTCCGTCTCATTACGCTCGTAGTGAACCTCGACGAGCTGCTTGACGAGCTCGTCGCGGGTCACCTTCCAGCCCACCTCGAGCTTCACGGTGCGGTTCTGGTACGCCTCGGGCGAGCCGATGTTATAGATGCACGACACGGACGCCACGACGAGCACGTCCTTGCGCGCGAGCAAGGAGCTCGTGCACTTCAGCCGGAGCCGGTCGATGCGGTCGTTGACCGAGGAGTCCTTCTCGATGTAGGTGTCGCTGGAGGGGACGTAGGCCTCGGGCTGGTAGTAGTCGTAGTAGGAGATGAAAAACTCGACCGCGTTTTCGGGGAAGAACGACTTGAACTCGGCGTAGAGCTGGGCGGCGAGGACCTTGTTGGGGGAGAGCACCAAGGTCGGGCGGTTGAGCCGTTCGACGGCGTTGGCGATCGCGAAGGTTTTTCCCGAGCCGGTGACGCCGAGCAAGGTCTGGGCGGGGGCGCCTTCTTGAATGCGCGCGACCAAGGTGTCGATCGCGGAGGGCTGATCGCCGGCGGGTTTGAACTTGGAGCGGAGGCGGAAGTCGGGCACGCGGGCCTCAGAGCCCGCCGGTCGGGCCTCTGAACTTGACCAAGGTCCGGTCAGGATCGAGAATGTTCGCCTCGATGCGGAAGCGCTTGTCGTCGCCGCGGATGACCAAGGTGTTGATGTCGACCGAGTTCTTCAATGTCTCGCGCAGCTTGTCCGCGTCGGGCGCCCCGGCGAGCAGCGCGTCGAGGTCGTTGGCGTAAGCGCCGTGCGCCTCGAGGTAAGTTTTCTGCAGATCGAAAAGCCGCATCATCGCGGTGTGCGACTCGAAGCGTTTCTGGGCCAAGTCCAGCTGGGGCTTGAGCTCGGCGGTCCAGTAGGCCAGGCAGCCCAGGCCGAGCAGCACGCAGGACAGGCCGGTGATGACGAGGGTCTTAGGACGAAACATCGCGCGCCGGGCGGCGGCGAAGCGGGATTCGGCGGCGGGAGCGTTGTCGGCCATAGCGAGTTCATTATGGAACGCCCGGCGGGTCCTGTCAAGGCGTGGTAGAATGAGGGTGTGAAATCATTTGATGACTTGAAGCTCAGCGCTCCCGTGGCCAAGGCGATCGCCGAATTGGGTTACACGGCGCCCACCGACATCCAAAAGCAGGCTCTTCCGATTCTCCTCGGCGGACCCACCGATTTCATCGGCCAGGCCGCGACCGGCACCGGAAAGACCGCCGCGTTCGGCATCCCGCTGCTCGAGCTCATCGACCCGTCGAAGAAGGTCGTTCAAGGCCTCATTCTTTGCCCCACGCGAGAACTGGCGGTGCAGGTCTCGGGGCAAATCAATTTATTCGGCAAGCACAAAGGCGTCAAGGCCGTACCGATCTACGGCGGCGCGAGCTATTCGGCGCAGATCGACGGGCTCAAGCACGGGGCCGCGATCGTGGTCGGCACTCCCGGCCGCCTCATCGACTTGATCGACCGGGGCGCGCTGCGCCTGCAGGCGGTGAAGACCGTCATCCTCGACGAGGCCGACGAGATGATCTCGATGGGTTTCAAGGAGGACCTCGAGAAGATCCTCAGCGCGACGCCTCGTGAGACCAGCCACATCTGGCTGTTCTCGGCGACGATGAGCCCCGGCGTGCGCCGCGTGGCCGACGCCTATCTGCGTAAGCCCAAGCAGGTGCAGATCAACCGCGGCGAGATGCTGTCGAGCACGGTCGAGCAAAGCTACTTCCTCGCGCGCGAATCCGACAAGGTCGAGTTCATCGTCAAGATCGTCGAGTCCGCCGAGGAGTTCTACGGCCTGATCTTCTGTCAGACCAAGGCCCTGGTCATGGATGTGTGCCAGGCGCTCCTCGAGCGCGGCTATAAAGTCGACTCGTTGCACGGCGACAAGTCCCAGCAGGACCGCGACCGCACGATGAAGGCCTTCCGCGAGAAGAAGCTGACCATGCTCGTCTGCACCGATGTCGCCTCGCGCGGCCTCGACGTGAAAGAGCTCACGCACGTGGTCAACTTCTCGATCCCGCGCGAGATGGACGTCTACGTCCACCGCATCGGCCGCACGGCGCGCAGCGGCAAGTCCGGCCAGGCCATCAGCCTCGTCAGCCCCGCCAACCGCCACATGATCAGCCGCATCGAGCAGATGACGAAGAGCCGGATGAAGGAGGGGAAGCTCCCCACGCGCCAGGAGGTCGGGGCGCGCAAGGTCGCGCGGCTCCTCGCCGAGTTCCAGAAAAAGGAGCGCTATTTCCGCGCCGCTGAGTTCCTCGGCCCCGATTGGGAGCTCGCGACCGCCGAGATGGATCTCAAGGAGATCATCGCGCGCTTCTTGTGCCTGCTCACGCCCGAAACCTTTGAGGACGCGCCCAAGTCGGCGTCCCTGCCGTCGATCGCGGCCAAGCCGCCGTCGCCCTACCACCGCAAGCCCGACCACAAGGGCCACTACAAGAAGCGCCCGCACTGACGCGTGAAGCTCAATCCTCTCGGCCGCTCCGGCCTCGAGGTCTCGGCCCTGTCCTTGGGGACGATGAATTTCGGCGCGGACTGGCACAAGATCGGCGCGATCGACGACAGGGCGGCGTCCTCTTTGATCGACCTGGCGCTCGAGCGCGGCGTGAACATGATCGACACCGCCGACATCTACGGGCGCGGCGCCGCGGAGGAGATGCTGGGCCGCCTGCTTAAAAAGCGGCGCAACCGCTTCCTGCTCGCGACCAAGGTGCTCGGTCAGATGGACCTCGCCGATTCGTCCACGGGCGGCTTGTCGGCGCGCTGGATCACGAAGGCGCTCGAGGGCAGCCTCAAGCGCCTGAAAACGGATCGCGTCGATCTGTACATGCCGCACGGCTGGGACTTCGGGGTCGCCCTGGAGGAAAGCCTCGGCGCCTTCGAGAAGGCGGTCAAAGCGGGAAAGGTCCGAGTCCTCGGCTGCTCGAACTTTTCGGGCGCGCAGTTCGCGGCCGCGGCGGGAAAGTTCTCCTTCAACCAGGTCCAGTACAGCCTCGTCGCGCGCTTCGCCGAGAACGACCAGTCTCCCCAGACGCCTCTTCTTGCGTGGAGCCCGCTTGCGGGGGGGCTTTTGACGGGCAAGGGCGCGACCGGCCGGCGCGCGGATCCCGGGGCCTTCCCTTATGTCGCCCCGGAGCGCGGTGCGGCCGTCGTCGCGGTCCTGCGCCGCGTCGCCGCGCTCGAGGGCTCCTCGTGCGCGCAGGCGGCGCTGGGCTGGATCATGGGCAAGGGCTTCGTCGCGAGTTCGATCGTCGGCGCGCGCGACGCGGCGCAGCTCGGCGAACTGCTTGATTCCAAGGCGTTGACGCCGCGCGCGGCGGCGCTACTTGATCGAGCCTCGGAGATCGCCCTGGGCCTTTAGTCCCATTTTGCGGTAGGTCCAGGGGCCCTTCGAGAAGGGCCCCGTCGGCCCTTGGGACGGACCCGGAGCGGGGCTACAATGTCGATATGAGTTCTATGGAGATGTATGTGAAGTTCATGTTCACCCTCACGGTCGGCCTCGTGGGCGTGGGCATGGTGCTTAAAACCCTCCTCGAGACCGTCCTGCACGAGTGGGACGCGGTCGCCGAAGCGCAGCACACCTGGAATTCGATGTTCAACACGCGACGCCCTTACGCCGACTCGGTGCGCGCCGAGGACATCTTGATGGAGATCGAGCACGACAAGGCTAAGCGCCTCGTCCCCCAGCACTCGATCGACCGCCGCCGCGAGGCCCTGCGCGAAGTGCGCGAGGTCGAAGACAGGCTCTCCGCCCCTCCCGCCGCCGAAGCCGTTTAAGACGGCTGGCGCGTCCCGCGCGAGTTGGCTACACTGGTCGAATGAGCCTTGAAACCCGCGCGTACGCCTGGCGTTCCCAGCGACGCCGGGCGCTGTTCCTCGAGGCCGTCGTCGCGGCCGGCGGCTGGACCGCGGCGGTCGTCGGCGTGCTCGCGACGGTCGACCGTTTCCTTTCCCTGCCGCTGCCCCTGCGCTCACTCGCTTGGGCGCTCGGCGCGATATCGCTCAGCCTGCGGCTGCGATCCTCTCTTATCCGTCCTTGGCGCGCGGCCGGCTGGGAGTCCATTTTCGAAGGCGCCGCGGCACGCTGGCCGAGCACTCGGCCGATGCTCGCCTCGGCCTGGTCGTTGCGCCGCGCTTCAGGCGGCCCCGGCGCGTCGCAGGAACTGCGCCGCGAGCACCTCGCCCGAGCGGACGCCCTGGCGGCCGAGCTTCCCGGAGAATCCCTGTTTCCATGGCGGCCGTCGCGCGCCGCCCGCGTGGGAATTGTCGGCGGAGTAGCCGCGCTCGTGCTGTGCCTGGCGACGGGCTCCGCCGGTTCCTGGAAGCGCGTGGTGGCGCCCTGGCTCGACGCGCCGCTCGAC
The DNA here is from genome assembly GCA_043731745.1 of Elusimicrobiota bacterium. Lineage (GTDB taxonomy): Bacteria > Elusimicrobiota > Elusimicrobia > UBA1565 > UBA9628 > GWA2-66-18. The sequence goes on from JAYTIP010000299.1 coordinate 5,850, forward strand.
CGCCTCGTCGTTCTTCTGCCGGGAGACGCGCGCGTGGACTGGGGCGGCTCGGTGACCGTGAGCGCGCGTCTGACGCCGGAGGGCGTCGCCTCGGGCTTGCGCGGCGCGGACCTCGCGCTCGAAACGCGCGGCCCCGATGGCGCGTGGCATGCCGCCGCGTGGGACGCGGTGGACGCGGGCGGCGCCTCTTTCGAGACCGGCGCGCTCGCGGGGGGACTCGACTACCGGGCGCGTCGCCGCGAGCTGGTCACGAGCGCGCGCCGGCTGACGGCCGTGGCGCCGCCGCGCTTCAAAACCGCGCGCGCGGCCGTGCACGGATC
>JAYTIP010000300.1:0-16142 GCA_043731745.1 Elusimicrobiota bacterium
GCTGTCCTTTCTCGGGCGCGGTGACGAAGCGCTGAAGGCGCTCGACCGCGCGGTCAAGCTCGACGCCTCGGCGGCGGAGAGCTGGGCATGGCGCGGCGAGGCGCATCTGCTCGCCGGGCGCCCCGATGAAGCGCGCCGCGACCTCGACAAGGCCGTCGCGCTCGACAAAAAATGGGCCTGGGGGCGCTTGCTGCGCGCCGTGATTTTGCTGACGGGCGGCGACACCGACGGCGCCTCCGCCGAACTCAAGGCCGCGGGGACCGAGCCTGAGGCCGTTCTCGTCGCCGCCTTGCTCGAGGGCCAGCGCGGGCGCACGCGCGCGGGCCTCGACGCGCTGGATCGCGAGCTGTCCCGGCGCCCGAGCGGGCCGCTGTACGCCGTGCGCGCCTTGCTGCGCTTGGGCCAAGGGGAATTGCCCGGCGGCCTCGCCGATCTGCAGGAGGCGGTCGCGCTCGAACCCTCCGCTTGGATTCTCATGCGCCGCGCCGACGCGCTCAACCGCAGCGGCTTCTACCGCGAGGCGCTCAAGGACGCGGCCGCCGCCGCCGCGCTGCTTCCCGACTCTCCCGAGCCGCACCTGCAGGCCGCCAACATTTACTTCGATCAGGCCTTCTATCCCGAGGCGCTGGCCGAGATGGAGCTCGCCCTTGAGCGCCGGCCCGACGACGCCGACATGCTCGCGCGCCGCGCGCGCTTTCACCTCGTGCTCGGACGCCTGGAGGAGGCGGAGACCGGCCTGACGCGCGCCTGCGCGCTCGCGCCGGATTCCGCCCAGCTGCGCTACGAGCGTCTCAATGTCATTGCTTTGCGGGGCCGCTACGGGGAGGTGCTCAAGGCCATCAAGGCCGGCGCCCTGCAGTCGCCTTTCGATTCGTACCTGACGGGCTACGTGCTGTGCCGCAAAGGCGAACGCGCCAAGGCGGTCAAGCACTTCCTCGAGGCGGCGGAGCGTTCCGAGGGGGGCTTCGCCGAGCGCTGCCGGTTCTACGCCTTGGTCTGCCGCGTCCTCTCCAAGCCCGAGAAAAAAGTCGTCGATCGCCCGCAATTCTATCTGTGCGGCGTCGGCATCCATCATCCGTACCAGATCACCGTCGAGATCCTGCGCGCGCTCGACGCCTGCGAGATCCTCTACAACAATTTGGGCGACCCGCAGGTCTCGGAGTTCCTCGGGCTTTTCCGCGCCGAGGTCCGCGCGGTCACGCGCGTCGACAACGAGCCCGCGATGGGCCGCGTGCAACGCATCATCGCCGGCCTCCAGATCGGCCGCACGACGGGGTTCGTCACGCGCATCCATCCCTTCATCTACCGGCGCATCGCCAACGACCTCGTCGTGGTCTGCGAGGAGAAGAAGATCACTTATCAAGCTTTCGGCGCGGTGTCCTTGACCGAGGTCGCGTGGGGCCTCGGGGTCTCCGATTCCGCGCACGGGGCCCAGCGCGGCCCGTTCGGCCTGCGCGTCTTCGACCTGGTCCACCTCATCAAGCACCCCGGTCAGTTCGAGGCCGCCCACCCGACGATCGTCTACGCGATCGCCAACGACGCGGACCGCCGCAGCTTCGCGGCCTTGGTGCGCGAGCGCCTCGACCCGGAGCAGAACGTCTACTTCCTCGCCGGCTCCGGCGACCGCGAGCAGGAGGTCGTCTCCGCCAAGGTGAAGGACGCGGAGGCCAAGCTTCTGTCGCTCGATCTGGGAACCGTCATGTACGTGCCGCCCCGTCAAAAAGGAAACTCCTAATGGAACAGCTGATCATCTGCGGACTCGGCGTGCGCGTGCCCGAGGAAACGACGCTCGAGACCTTGCAGGCCCTCGCCGACTGCCGCGTCGTCTACACCGACCTCGCCGATAAGAAGGCGCGCGCGTGGCTCTCCGAGTATTGTGCGAACATCAAGACTCCGGCGTCGGCGGCCGCGGTTCTTAAAGACGCCGCCAAAGGCGGCGGCGTCGGGCTCGCCGTGTGGGGCAACCCCCAGAGCTCGAGCCGGCTCTCGCGCGATGTCGAGCTCGGCGCGCAGAAGGCCAAGCTGCCCTTCCGAGTCTACGGCGCGATCTCGCCGATCGGCTCCGTGTTCGCCCGCTCCGTGAGCTTCCTCGGCGGCGATTACGGCTATCAGGGCATTCAATCCTACGACGTCTCGACGATACTCGAGGACGCCAAGGCCGCGACGACGGAGCTGCCCCTGGTGCTCTATGCCGAGGCCGAGACGCCCGCGCGCTGGAAGGAAGCGCTCAAGCGTCTCGCGCCGAATTATCCCGCCGGGCACAAGGCTCGCCTGTACCGCCCCGACGGCGAGACCGAGGGCGAGCTCTCCGCCCTCAAGCCCGTTGAGCGCAGCGTGATCCTCATCCCGCCCGGCGCGCCCCTGGAGACCCGCAAGACGAAATGGTGAGCCTGCGCGGCCGCCGCGTCCTCGTCACCGGAGCGAGCGGCTTTATCGGCTCGGCGCTCGCCAAGCGCCTGGTCCGAGACAAGGCGCTCGTTCACCTTCTCGTGCGTCCGACCTCCGACCCCGCTCGCATGGGCGCGGCATGGGGGAAGACCGAGCGGCATGTCGGCGATCTCAACGACGAAGCGAGCCTCGTCGCAGCCGTAAAGGCCGCCAATCCCGAGGTCGTCTTCCACCTGGCCAAGCAGCGTCAGGGCTCGACCTTCGCGCGCGAGGCGCAGGCGACGATGCTTTTTTCTCGCGTACTGCGCGAACACGCGACGGCTTTGCGCCGTCTCGTGCGGACGGCGCATGACGCGCCGTCTCGAAACGACGACGCCGCTCTCGCCGCGAAGCTCGAGGTTCCCGCCGTGACGCTCGAGCTGTATCTCGTCTACGGGCCCGGCCAAGGCGCGGGGGACTTCCCGCGAAACATCGCCGAGGGCGCGCGCCCAGCGACGCTGTCCGGCGCGATCAAGGACTTCGTCTTCATCGACGACGTGGTCGAAGCCTATCTGCTGGCCTCGCACTCCTCGGGCGTAGAAGGCCTCACGATTGCGATCGGCACCGGGCGCGGGCGCACCGAGGCCGATGCCGCGGCGCTGATGTTGAGATTGATGGGCTCGAAGGACGCCGCCCCGAAGGCCGACGGTCCCGGCGCGGGTCATCCGGCCGATCCCACGCTGGCCCAGCGCATGTTGCTGTGGAGCCCGCGCGTGCAGCTTGAGCAGGGCCTGGCGCGCGTGCTCGGCGCCGACTCTTCCCGCCCGCCCGCGGCGATCGAACGCCGCCACATGATCCCCTGGCTCGGGGAGCCGGGCGGGGGGAAGGCCAAGGCGCTCGCAGTGAAAGGTCCGCCGTGGAGCTTGGTTGGACGGGCTGCGGCCAACTTTCAAAAGGGCGACCTCGCCGCCGCCGGGCGCGACGCCGACGCCTTCATCGGCCTGCTGCCGGCCTCGGCCGCGGGACCGGCGATGAAGGCGTTGATCGCCGCGCAGGGCGGAGACAAGACCGAAACCGAGAGCTGGTTGGAAGCGGCGGGCCCGCGGGGCCCCGAAGGCTGGGCGCTCGCGGTGCGCGGTCTCATGCGCGCGCGCTGGGGCGAGCACGACGCCGCTTATCGCGACCTCGACGCGACGCGCCGCGTGGAACGCTCGGCCTGGGCCGCGGCGGAGCGAGCGACGGCCTACAACCGCGTCGGCCTTTTCTGGAGCGCCCTGAAGGAACTCGACCACATGCGTCGCGCGATGCCCGCGAGCCCCGAGCCCGAACTGCGCGCCTCCGTCATCCATCTCGAGCAGGCTCAGTACGAAGAGGCGGCGCAGTGCCTGGCCCGCGCGATCAAGTTGGCGCCGGCCGACCCCGCCGTGCGCCGGCAACTTTCGCGCGTGCGCTTCGTCGAGGGCGACCTTCAGGGCGCGCGTCGCGCGATCGACGACGCGTGCCGCCTCGCGCCGGAGGACGGCGCCCTGCGCCTGGAGCGCCTGCGGCTGTGCGTGCTCCTCGACGACGACGAGGCCGTCGAGGCCTTGCTCAAGCTCGACTGGGCGCCCGGCGTGCGCGAGTACTGGCGCGCCTACACCGCCTGCCGGCGCAAGCGCTACGACGAAAGCGCCAAGCTCTTCGCCGCGGCCGAGGCGGCGTATGAAGACGAGCGGGCGAAGGCCGCCTGCCGCTTCCACCGGCTGGTCGCCCGCGTCCTGTCCGAAACTCCCAAGATCGCGCCGCCGCCCCCGAGCAAGGACTTGATCATGCTGGGCTTGGGCTTTCGCCATCCGTATCAAGTCAGCGTCGAGGCGTTGTGGACCTTGCGCGGCTGCGAGGAGTTCTTCAGCAACCTCTCCGATTCGACCGTCGTCGACATGCTGGGCTTGTTCGGCGTGCCCATGCGCACCATCGTCTTCCGCCGCTCCGACGGCCAGTCGACGCCGTGCGCGCGCATCGTCCTGCGCGCCATGAAAAAGTTGGGCCGCGGCGGCGTCGTCACGCGCGGCATGCCCAACTACTACGGCCGTCTCGCCTACCGCCTCGTGATGGAGAGCCGCGCCCGCGGCATGAGCATGCGCATACCGCCCTCCGTGTCCATCGCCGACTTCCTGCCCGCGCTCGTGGGCAAGGTCCGCGGCGAGGCGCTGGGCGTCGAAGTGCGCGACACCAACGACCTGCGCTCCCTCGATCCGCGCCTGCCCGTGATCGTCTACAACTTCTCCTCCGGCGAGCGTCGCCGCGAGCAGGCGCGCAGACTGGTCGCCCGGCATTCGCCGGGCGACCCGTGCTGGCTGATGGCGGGCTCGGGCTACCTCGAGTATGAGCCGCTCGAGACGTCGATCGCCGGGCTCGAGGACGCGTTGGCCCGGGCCGACGCCGCCGTGACTGTCCTCCTCCCCGCGGCGTCGTGAGCCGCGGCGTCCTCGCCGGCGCGGCGCTGGCCGTTCTCGCGGCGTGCGCCGCCTTCACCGCGCTCGACCGCGCCACCTCCGCGCCGCAGGACCGCCGCATGTCGGAGTACGCGGAGTTCGGCGAAGCCCTCGTCCACGGGATCGCGGCGCGTAGCGCCGTCGTTTCCTACCGCATGCCGCTGGCGACCGTGCTCGCCTCTCGTCTGCAGTTCCACTCGTCGTTGACCCCCGCGAGCGCGGGGGCGGCGTACTGGGTCCTGACCTGCGTCCTGGTGTTCGCGTTATGCGCGTTGCTCCATCCGTGGGGCGGCGTCTTCGCGGCGGCGGCCGTCGCCTCGCTGCTGCACGGCGCCACGGACTTCCGTTTTTATCCCGACTCGGGCTACGCCTTTCTCGTCCTGCTCTGCGCGTGCGTGCTGGCCTGGCGGGCGCGCGCGCCGTCGCCTCGCAAGACGGTCCTCCTCGCGCTGTCCTTCGGCGCCACTCTCCTGTATCGTTCGCCTCTCGCGCTGTTCCCGCCGCTGTTGGCGCTCTATGAGTGGGGGACGGAGCACCGCTTCTCTCGCAAGAGCGCGCGCGGACACCTCCTCGTGCTCTGCGTCGTGCCCTACCTGCTCCTGCTTCCCTGGATCGCGCTGAACTGGACCGCGCACCGCCGCTTCGTGCCCTTCGAGCACCGCGCGGCGAGCGTCAACATCGTCTCCGGCGCGCTGGGCCTCGTCGAGAATGTCGAGGGCGACATGAGCACCCTCGTCGGTTCCGCCGTGGACCTGAGCGACGGCGGCGCCGTGCTGGGTTGGGCCGGACGCGAGGTTGCGCGGCATCCCCTGCGCTACGCGCGCGCCGTCGCGCGCCGCGCCGCGTACGCGCTGGCCCCGCATCCGTGGCTGGCCCTGCTGGCGCTGGCCGCTCTCGTCGTCTTCCGGGCTCGCCGGGAATTCCGCGCCGTCGGCCTGCTCGCCGCCTATTACCTCGCGATCCATTGCCTATTCACCGTCGAGACGCGCTACTTCTGGCCGTTGTGGCCCCTGCTCGCGGCCCTCGCCGCGTCGTTGATCGGGACGCTCAAGCCGAAAGCGCGGCTCGATCCCGCCGCGCCGGAGCACCGTCTGGCTTGCGGCGCGACCATCGCCTGCGTCGCGGTGGTCTTCCTCGCGGTCCTGCTGACGGAATTGACGATCGCGGGCTACGCCTTCGCCGCGCGCGGCGGCGGCGAAGTACCCGAGGCGGCGCTCACGCGCGCGTTAACCCGTTATCCCGAAGACCCTTGGCTGTTGACCGAGCGCGGAACGTCGCGCTTGGAGCGCGGCGCGCCCGAGGGCGCGGCCGACGACTTCGCGCGCGCGGCTCGCGCCGAACCGGGGGAGCCCGCCTCGCTCCTTAAACTCGCGGCCGCGCGCGCGCGCGCCGGGCGGCCGTTCATGATCCTCCACTGGAGCGACGCCGACCGCGACTCGGGCCTCGCCTACGACGCCGCGATCCTCAAGGCCCTCGCCTTGATCCAGCTTGGACGGGCGAAGGAGGCGGAGAAGCTCCTGCGCGCGGCTTTGGCGGCGTATCAGGAACGAAACTCCGTGGTGCGCGGCGCGCAGGGGGAGCTCGGTCGCGGCATACAGGAGAAGCTGCGCGGTTCCGACGCCGGCTTCGTCGCCCGCTGTCTCCAGCTTCAAGGCGGGCGGCCCGAGCGCGAGCGGCGGGAGCTGGCGCGCCTGCTCGCCGCGCTTCTTCCGCAATCCGGTCGCGTGCTCATCGCCGAGGCGGAGAGCGCGGTGAAGTCGGGCCGCCGTACAGAAGCCTTGGCGCTGCTGTCCGAGGCCGAGGCTCGCTCCCCCAATCCCGAGGAGAAACGCCGCGTTGCCGCGTTGTATCGCGAGCTGCGCGAGTTCACCCGGGCGGGGAAGGCCCTCGACTCGCTGCCCGAGAGCGCGGCGCTGTGGATCGACCGCGGCGAGACCGCCGCGGGGCAAGGCGACCGTGACGAAGCCCTGCGCGATCTCGCGCGGGCCGAGGCGCTGCCGCTGAGCGCCGGTGAGAGGCGCCGCGTCGTGTCTTTGTACGGCTCTTTGAAGGAATACGGCAAGGTGTCCGCCGCCCTCGATGAGTACGCGCGCCGTCATCCCGGGTCGGCGGGTCCGTGGATCGAGCGCGCCGAACTCGCCGCGTGGACTGGAGACAAGGACGGGGCGCGCTCCGCTTTGAAGCGCGCCGAGGGCCTCGCCTTCGACGATGAGGAGCGCCTGCGGCTGGCGGGCCTGCGCCGGCGCACCTTGGACACGCGAGCCGCCCGCGAGCTCCTGAAGCCCCTGATCGCCGCATCCGACCGGCGCGCGGGCGCCATGCTCGAGCTGGCCGAGATCGAGGCCGCGGACGGACGCCGCGCCGAGGAATCGTCCGCGCTGGCCGCGGCGGAGAAGCTGTCGCCGAGCCCGGTCGAACTGCGCCGCGCGGCCGCGCTGTACCGGGAGGCGGGCGATCGCCGGCGCGCGGCCTCAATCCTATCCGCGCTGATCGCCGCGCGCCCCGATGACGCCGGCCTGCGGCTGGACTTAGCCGAGCTTTCCTCGGGGCGAGAATCCCTCGACGCGGTGGCGAAGGCCCTGGCTCTTAAACCCGACGCCGCGGAGCGTCGCCGGGCCGCCGTGCTCTACCTTCGCTTGCGCGAGCCCGCCAAGGCCCGCGCCGTCCTCGACGCGCTCGGTCCGGGCGGCTCTTCGGAGCCCGCGCTGTGGCTCGAGCAGGCCGAGCTCGCCGCCGAACTCGGCGAAAAGACCCGGGCCCGCGAGGCGCTGGCCAAGGCCGTCGGCCCGGCGTCGAGCGCCGAGGAGCGCCGCCGCGCCGCCGCGTTGTACCGGACCTTGGGCGACGACGCCCGCGCCCGCGAACTCCTGGCGGCGCTCGCCGCCGCGTCGCCGCGCGACGCGGGGCTGCTGCTCGAACAAGCCGAGCTCGCGGCCGGCGCGGGTTCGCGCGGGCGCGCGCTCGAATTGCTCGCGAAAACCGCCGCTCTGTCGCCGGGCGAGTCCGAGGCCCGCCGCGCCGCCGCGCTGTACTCCTCTCTCGACGAATACGCCAAGGCGGTCGCCTTGCTCGAACCCGTCCTGCGAGCGCGCCCGGGTGACGCCGCCCTGCGCGTGGAGCTGTCCGCGGCGTATCGCCGGCTCGGCCAACCCCTCCGGGCGAGCAAAACCCTCGAACCCCTCGCGGCCGCCGGGTCGGCCGCGATTTTGCTCGAGCGGGCGGACGTCTCCGCGGCCTTGGGCCGGCCCGACGAGGCGCGCCGCGACCTGCTCGCCGCGGAGGCCGCGCCGCCGGCCGACGTAGCCCAACTGCTCCGCGTGGTTCATTCCTATCAGGCCCTCAAGGACTACGGGCGCGCCGTCGCCGTGCTCACTCCTCTGATTCAAAAGAAGGCCTCAGCCGCGCTCCTTTGCGACCGCGGACTCAATCTGCACCTCGCCGGCAATAGCGACGCCGCGATCTCGGACCTCAAGCGCGCCGTCGAGCTGGCCCCGGACTACCTGCCTTCCTATCTGACCTTGGGCGCGGTGTACGAGAGCCTGGGCCGCGCAACGGACGCCCGTGCGCTGTACGACCGCGCGTTGGCCCGGCCGCGCAAGCCGGAAAACGAAGCCCTACGCGCGTTGATCAAATGAAAGCTTACGCCCTGGCGACGCTGGTCTTTCTCGGGGCCGCGGAGATTTTGATCGCCGCCACGGGCGTCGACTGGAAGCTCCTGGCGCCGCTGCTGTACTACCAGGGCGTCGATCTTCCCGTTCACCGCCTCTCGGAAAATTCGGCGTTGCTCTATGGGCTTCAACCCGGCTATTCGGGGGAGATCGACGGACGGAAGATCACGATCAACACCATGGGCTTTCGCGGTCCGGAGCGCGCGGCCCGCAAACCCAAGGGGGTCTTTCGCCTCGTCTGTCTCGGCAGTTCGAACACCTACGGCGCGACCGTGGGCGACGCCGAGACCTACCCCGCCTTGACCGAGGCGTTGCTGGGCAAAAAACGCTATGAGGTCTGGAACGCGGGCGTGAGCGCCTACACCGTGGCGCAGAGTGCGGCGTCGGGCGAGAACATCGCCACGGACGACGATCCCGATCTGTTCCTCTTCCAGATGCACTCGACGCGGCGACGCCCGTTCCTGCTCGGCCAGCCGTTCTCTCGGTTCTTCGACGCGGATCCGTCGCTGTATATCGAAAATCTGCGCCTGCTGCCCTTCGGCGGACGCGCGCTCGACGCGACGGCGCTGCGGCGTTGGCGTCTGTGGCGCGCGCTCGTGATCGCGGCCAACCGGCTCTCGGGCGCGTCCAACAACCCGCGCTATGACAACGCGCTCGCGCCGGGGGAGGGCCTCTGCCGGTTGCGTCGCGGGCGCGTGCCGATCGTGATGCTGCGCAACCCCGGCCACGGCACGCCCGACGCCTGTGAGGAGGGCCTGCCGGTGATCGACCTCGAGGCGCACCTGCCGAAGAACTACTCAGCGGACTATCTGCTGATTCATCCGCCCGCCTATGTCTATCGCTGGTACGCGAAGACGATCGTCTCGAGCCTCAGCGCTTTCGGCGCGCTTCGTCGCGGCTCTTGAGCAGGACCCGTCGCAGCTCTCCGTTCGCCGCGGACTTCGGCCGCGCGAGAGCGGCCTCGTACACGGCGAGCGCGTCGCCGGGCTTGCCGCGTTGTTGGTCGACCGCGCCTAGGGTCAGGTAGGCCGGCAGGAAGTCCGGGTCAAGCGCGAGGGCGCGCTTGAGATCGACGATCGCGGAGTCGCTGCGCCCGGCGAGATGGAGGTTGAGACCGCGATCGCCGTACAGCTCGGCGTTGGGGGACTGCCGGATCAAGACATCGAGAACCGTCACGGCGGCGGCGTTGTCTCCGATCATCTGATACAGCCGGGCGAGGCGCACGGAAGGACCCGCCTGCGCGAGCGCGGCGAGCGCGTCGGCCCGCTTCCCGGCGAGAAGAGCGACCTCCGCCGATTCAAGCCGGACTTCGTCGGTGGGCGTCTTGATCCCGTCGAGCAGCTTGCGCGCGCCGCCCGGATCACTCAGGAGCCGGTGAACGCCGGACAACCGCAGCCGCTCGTCGTCTCCTCGGACGAGGGCCTCGGCTTTTTTGAGCGCGGTCCGCGCGGCGGCTTCATCACCCTTGCGGGCCGCTGCTTCCGCTTTGTCGATCCAGGCTTTTTGGTCGTCCGGCTGAGCCCCGGGCTTCGGCGCGGCGGTCGACGGGCCCGGGTCGGCACGCTTGCGCGTCGCCTCGTCGGCTTCGGCGAGACGCGCGTAGAGAGCGGCCGCCTTGGCGGGCTCGGCGGTCTCCGCGCGCAGCAGCGCGGCCAGCGCGGTCTCGAAGTCGCGCTTGGCGAGCGCGGCCTCGGCCAGATCGGTCAGCCGAGCGGTTTTCCAGCCGAAGCGGGCGCGAACGGGGGCCAGCAACGAATCCGCGTGTGCCGCGTCGCCGAGGGCGCGGAAGCGCGCGGCGAGGTCGACCTGATCGAGGGGGGCGGGACGGCGGCGCTCCTCCTGAAGCAGGGCCTCGAGCGCCTCTCGTCGGTTCGCGGGCTTTTTCGTTTCGACGGGAGCGCGTCCTAAGGATTCGATGGCGGCGATCGTGGCGGGGTCGTACAGCGACAGGGCGTCGCCGCCGGCCAAGGCCAGGCCCGCGCGAGCCTGCGGATCGCCGGGAACGAGCGCCAAGGCGCGTTCGAAGGCGCGGCGCGCGAGCGCGAGGCGTTCGTCGGCCGCGGGATGCCGGACGGAGACGGTGAGCAGCCACCGTCCCGTGTAATTCCACGCCGAGGCCTGGTCGACGGGGCCGACTCCCTCGCGAGCGAAGACCTCTTGGATATCCGGCGCCGAGACGGGAGCCGTCGACAGCGCTTGCGCGAAAGAGCGCGCGAGCAGAAGATGCCCGGCGATGTTCGGGTGATGGCCGTCGCTCATCAGGTCGGCGCCGGCGAAGAGCTTTTCGGCGTCCACGAGCGCGAGCTTGTACTCCGCGGCGAGGCGCCGCAGCAGCGCGGTCTGCTCCGAGTTCGCGCGTCCGAAGCCGTTGTGCGGGTCTTCATCTCGCGCCTTGGTGTAGAAGCGCTTTGCGTCGTCGAATCTCCGGACCTTCTCGGCGAGTTCCCCGAGGTGGTAGTCGGCGAGCGGGGCTAGGCACGGGGCTTTCGACGGCAATTCTTCGTAGAACCGCGCGGTGCCGATAAGCCGCCCCAAGCGGGCTCGCGCGATCTGGGAGATTTTCTCGGCTTCGGGGCACGCCAAGGTGGGTTCCACGCCAGAGAGCCGGGAGACCGGCACGGCCAGGACCGGCTTGGCTCCGCTCTCGAGGCTGAACTCCACGGCGCGCCGCAGGTGCCGCTCGTAGCTCGCCAGGCTTCGCGGTCCGCGCGCGCCGAGACGACGCTCGACGGCGACGAAGAGGTCGGAGGCGAGGAAGGAACGATAAAGCAATGCGTCGCGGACCATGAAGTAAACGCGCGCCGGCGCGCCGACTTGCCGCGGCTCGGTGAAGTGCTCGTTATGCCCCGAGTAGATGAAGACGGACGCCGGATTTCTCTTGCGCCGGAACTTCATTCGCGCGGCGAGCGCCACGGCCTGCGGGTAGATGGAGTCGCCGGCGCGTGCGAGGTTGATCACCGTGATCGGCTTTCCTTCGAGCGCCCCGCCGAGCAGGACCGCCGCCTGCTCGGGAAAAGCGAGGCGGGGCGGGTACGGTTCGCCCACGGTCGTGGACTCGCCGATCGCGTACAACTCGTAGGCGTCAGCGCGGGAAGCGCGAAGGGCCAAAGCCGCCCGGTAGCCGCCTTCAAGCAGCAGCGCCGCCGCGAGGGCGAGCAGTACGCGCTTCACCGGTGCTCCAGACCGGCGCGGGTGGAACGAATCGAGTCGCGCAGACGCTTCTGTTCGTAGGAAGGCGCGCTCGCGTCGGCGAGCGACTCGGCGGCTGCGCATTCGCGCAGGGCTTGCGCCTTCCGGCCCGACGCGCCAAGAGCCACGGCGAGGCTGACGCGTATCGACGCGTCCATGGGCGCCGCCGCGGCGGCGGCGGCGAAGCGGGTCGCCGCTTCGGCGGCGTCGCCCGCGGCGAACGCCTTCATGCCCGCGCAAACCTCGGGGCGGGCGCGCAGGGCGCCGGGCCACTGTGCGAGATACCAGTCCTTGCCCGCCAGGCGAACGCCGTCATCGAGGAAGGCGGCGAGAAAGGCGGGCGGCGGTTCGCAGTCCGCGCGCCCCGCGCGGCGGGCGGCCAGCGCGTCTCGCGGGACCAGAAGAAGGCAAAGCACGGCGGCGACGGCGATGAGACCGGCGGCGGGAAAAGCGGCGCGCAGGGCCGAGGCCGACGGTTTGGCGCGCGCGTCGAAAAGCGCGGCGAGGCCGACCCCGGCGAGAGCCGCCAGCAGGGGTTCGAGGCCGAGGCGGTACCCCTCGCCCAAGCCGACGGCGCCGTACGCGAGAAAGGACGCGGCGACGAGAGCGGCGGCGCGGGTGCCGCGCGAGGCGCCGGGGGCCAGCGCGGCCCACAACGCGGGCAGGAGGAAGACGGCGAGCGGGAGGAAGAAGGCGCGCAGCCGGCGCAGGACGCCGAGGGCGTAGTCGGCGGGGCGTTCGGCGATGAGCGCGAGCGCGAGCTTCATTACGGCCGAGTCGCGTCGTTCGACGGGCTCGTCGCGGTGCGCCGCGCTGAAACCCGGACGGTGCTTGTCGGCGACGGCGAAGGCTTCTTCATAGCGCAGCGCGAGGTCGCCGCCGTCGGCGGCCGCGAGAAGGTTGTAGGCGCCCGTCCCCGCGTCGAGCGGCACGAAGCGTCCCGTGTGCGCGTAATTGCGCGCGGTCCACGGCAGCAGGACGGCGGCGGCGACCAGCAGAACGACGCCGGCATGGCGCTTCCACCAGATCCAAGCCGCGGCCGGCAGAAGGACGAGGACGGCCAGATGCGCGCTGCGCGTCAGGAAACTCGCGCCGAGCGCCAAGCCTAAGAGGATCGACGACCGGCGGTCGCCCCGGCTCTCGGCCCAGTGCGCCGCCGCGCACCCGAGGAGCAGGATGACCACTCCGTAAAAGCCGTGCACGTCGAGCCCGCGCACGGCGACGACGAGGCGCGGATCGAAGGAAACCAATGCCGCTGCGAGCGCGCCGGCGAGCGGCGAGCGAAGGCGCGCGCCCAGCCCCCACGCGGCCAAAGCGGCCAACGCGCCCAGCAGCGCTTGAGCGACGCGCGCGCGCCGGGGAGAGGGTCGGGACGCTCCGGCCTGCGAGAGCGCTAGAAACGAGGTGAACAGCGGACCCCGTCCGGTTTGCGGCGCGCCGCCGGGATCGGAGGAGTAGACGCCGCGCGAGAGCAGGACGACGGAGGAGAGGAAGTACCCTTCCTGCGGCTGTGCGTAGGTCTGCGCGGCGTCTCCGGGCGCCCAGGCGGCGCCGAGGCGCCAGCATAAGCCCGCGACGATCGCGGCGGCGGCCAGGCGACGACTCATGCCATCCATATGGCTTGGCCGTACTCCTCGCGGCGAAAGCCCCGGGCGAGCTCGAGGCCCGCCTCGAGAATCGCGGCCATTTCATCGGGGGTGGGGACGCCGGAAAGGGAAAGGTTCTTTTTGCGGCGAATGTAGCCGACGACGGACGGGAGAATCTCGCCGAAATCGGCCGACATGCCTTTGAGGTCGCCCAGCGCGCGTTTGACCAAGGCGCGGTTGAACAGGGCCCATTGCCACGCCTGCGCGGGCCGGGTGGGATCCTTGATCCCGTTCGCAGCGAGATCCTTGAGCGCTTGGCGATGTCGGCCCAGAAGGCGCTTGGCCTCGCCGCGCCAGACATAGGCTTCAAAATCAAGCGGGTAAAGACGCAGGGCTTCATCGAGCGTCGCAAGAGCCTCGTCCACGCGACCGAGCTTGAGCAACGCCCCGCCCTTCCAGCACAGAGCGCATTGCGCCGACAGACGGTGCGCCTGCTCGAGATGCGGCAGCGCGGCCTCGTAGCGACCGAGCCAGAGGTCGAACGCGCCGCGCCAAGCCAGGACCTGGCCGGCCTCGTTTTCGGGGGCGGCGCGCAGAGCGCGTTCCATCTCCGCGTAAGCTTCGTCCGGGCTCTGAAGGCAAAGATAAGTCTCGGCCAGAAAGGCGCGGGTGCGCCAATCGACGGGTTCGTGGCGTAAAGAAATCTCAAACCATTCGGCGGCCTTGGCGAATTTCCCCGCCCAAAGCGCCGCCGAGGCGGCCTTGGTGTACATCCAGCCGTAGCGCTTAGGATCGTGCTCGGCGATTCGCTCGCTCGCGGCGACGCCGGGTTCTCCCGCCAGGTCGCCGCGGTAGTAATGAAGCCACGGGCCGCGCGCGGCGCTGAGGGCTTTCTCCATCGCGGCGAGCTCGGCCTGGCGGCGCTGGCGGGGCAGACGCTCGTCCCACTCCCACGGATCCCAGAAGGCGCGAAGGTCGTCGAGGCCGTGGCCGGCGTCGAGGATGCGCTCGCCGGCGGCGACCGCGTCTTTATGGCGGCCGAGCTTCATCAGAGCGCGGAACCGCTCGCCGAGAGAAAGGTCGCCGCGGTCGAGCGCGAGCGAGCGCGACAGGTGCGCGCGGCCTTGGGCCTCATGTCCCGAGATGAACAGGGCCTCGCCCTGGGCGAGTTGGGCGCGCGCGTCGCGCGGCGCCAGGTTTTGAATGCGGCGCAGGAGCTCGCGCGCCTCGCGGCGCTTGCCGGCGGACTGGTAGGCGCGCGCCCGCAGCCGCAGCGCCTCGACGAGGCGGCCCATGGTCGCCTTGTCCTTGGGTTCGAAGGCGTGCGCCTTGCGCAGGACGAGCTCGGCGCGGCGGTAGTCCCCGGCGACGAGAAAGGGCTGGGCGCGGCGGCGCAGGACGTCGAGGATGAGGCGGCGCGTTTCGGGATCCTTCGGCGCAAAAGCCAGAGCGCGGCGCAGGGCGGCCTCGGAACGATCGAGGTCGCCCTCGAGCGAGCGGCCGCGCAAGTTGAGGACCTCGAGAAGCTGCCGGCGCGCCTCGCGGTCGCCGGGGCGCAGCGTGAGGACCCGCCGCAAGGCCTTTTCCGCCTCGTCGAAGCGGCCCGCGGCCAGATGCGCGAGCGCGTGCCGGCGCAGGACTTCGCCCAGGCGGCGCACGGTCTCGGCATTTCCGGGCTCGAGCGCGAGCGCCGCGAGCAAGGTTTTCTCCTCGTCTCCGGCCGCGACGCGGCTAAGGCCGCGCAAGGTCTTGCCGAGCTCTCGCCGGGCGGCCGCGTCGCGCGGGTCTTTGCTCAGCGTGGCGCGCAGGCGCTTCTCGTCGGCTTTGAGGCGCTCGAGATCCGTGACGGGCGCGCGCGTGGTGCGCAATATCTCCAGCAGCTGAGCTCGCGCGTCCTTGTCGCGCGCGGTGAGGCGCAAGACGCGGCGAAGGGCCTTTTCGGCGGCGGCGAGGTCGCCTGCGGCACGCAGGGCGAGGGCGCAGAGCTTGAGCGTCTTCGAAAGCCCCGGCGCCGCGCGCAGCCCGGTCGCGCGCGTCAGCGGCGCGGCGTCTCCGCCCGCGCGCAGGACCAGGCCCGCGAGGCCGTCGTAGGCCGGGAGGTGGCGAGGCTCGGCCTCGATCACGGCGGCGAACTCCGCGGCGGCTTCCGGGGCGCGTCCGGCGGCCGCGAGAACATGGGCGAGCAGGACGCGGGTGGCGGCGGAGCCGTCGCCGCCCGCGATCGCGCCGCGGAAGTCCTCCAGGGCCGCGTCGAAGCGCCCCGCGTTGAAGTGGGCGATGCCCCGGCGCGTCAGCTCATCCATATCGCCTGGCGGTACTCCTCGCGGCGAAAGCCGCGGGCGAGCTTCAGGGCCGCGCGCAGGATGTCCTCGGGGTCGGCGAGCCGCGTGCGCTTGCGCAAATGCTCGGCGACGAAGGACGGAAGAGCCTGGAAGTCGGCTTCGAGCCCCGCGCGGTCGCCGAGCGCGCCCTTGACCAAAGCGCGGTTGACGAGCGCCCACAGCCAGATCGGCGTGGCGTGGTCGGCGACGGCGAGCGAGGGCTCGTTGAGGTCGACGAGCGCCTCGCGATACAGACCGAGCTCGCGTTTGGCCTCGCCGCGCCAGACATAGGCTTCCAAGTCGCGCGGGTACATCGTGATGGCCTCGTCGAGCTGGGCCAGCGCCTCCTTCGCGCGGCCGAGCTTGAGCAAGGCGGCGGCGCGCCAGGTCAGCGCGTACGGCGCGTTAAGGCGCAGGGCCGCGTCGAAACGCTTGAGCGCGGCGCCGTAGCGGCCGAGCCACAGGTCGAGCAGACCGCGCCAGGCGACGACCTGGCCTTCCTCGTTGGCGGGCGCCTCGGCGGCGGCGCGGTCCATC
>JAYTIP010000301.1:0-2900 GCA_043731745.1 Elusimicrobiota bacterium
GTGGACCGCAAGACGGGCAAGCCGCTCGGCTACTACATCAACGACACGGGCACGAACGAAGGCGGCCGCTTCGTCACGCTCAAGCAATTCAACTCGGCGTGGCATCGCCACAGCCGGATGTTCGTGGAGCCTCTATGAGATTCAGCCGTTATTGTCTGGCGTTGATCCTCGCGGCGGCCGCTTGCGGCCGCAAGCAGGAGGCCACCGCGCCGGACAGCGCCCCCGCGGGGAAGCTCGCGTCGTTGATCGCCGAGTCGCGAAATCTCGGGCCGTGCCGTTCGCTCGTCGCCGCCGAGTGGCCCGCCGGTTGGGCCGTGCCCGCCGGCGGCGGACCGGGCCGCTTCCGTATTTTCTTCTATCCGTTGAAAGGAACCCCGCCCGCCGCGCCCCGGCTGGCGAGCCCCGCGGCGGAGGCCTTGCTCGACACCGCCGCCGGCGCCGCGACCGAGTGCCGCGTCGGCCCCGCGCCTAAGGACCTGACGGGCGCGCGCTGGACGGCCGAGGCGGACAAGCTCGACGCCGACGCCTTCGACGCGAAGGCCGCGGAGCTTCACGACCTGACCGAGGAGGCAGGCGCCGCCTTCGCCGCGCGACATCCCGCCACGCCCGCCGAGATCGCCGTCGCCAAGCGCTACCTCGCCCTCTTCGAAACGATGGCCGAGCCTCCGTTCCTCGGCGACTACTACCGTCTCAATCCCGCGTTCTGGGAGTGGATCCGCACGACCACGGGAAAATCGATTCCCAAGGCTTGATGTGAAGCTCGCCCTGCTCCTCGCCCTCGCCGTCTGCGCCCCGGCCTTCGCGGCCGACGGCGACGGCTTGGCCGTGGTGAAAAACGCGGGGCAGCAACGCGTGCTGCGCGAGAAAGGCTTCGACAAGCCGCCGAGCCTGCGCGCCTATGGACTGACGCTCGACGCCGACGGCGTCTACCGCGCGGCGACCGTTCCGGCGGGCTCGCCGCCCGGCACGCCGCGTCGCACGATCGGCGCGGAGCAGTTGTCGACGATTCTCGCGCGGTGGCAAAGCGCCAACGGCACCGCCGTCCTCGCCGCGCCCCCGGCGGACGGGCCCGTCGCGCCGCGCGCCCAAGACGCCGCCGCCGTCGTCGCGCACGGCGAGCGCCGCGCCGCCGTCGAGCGGACGATGAACGACGGGGCCGACTCCCTCACGGTCCCGCAGCGCTTCGACGACGCGTTCGGCCGGCCCGCCTGGACGCCGCCCGTCCATCAGCGCGAGCCGCTGCGCCGCGGCCTGCTGCGCGTCGGCTACGAGCGTCTGTCGACGGGCGAGGTGCCGCTCGAATCGGCCCGGCCCACCTCATGGGATAAGCTGTCGAGCCGCGAGATCGACGACGAGTTGTTCCACCTGCGCGGCGCGGGCGACGACGCGGTGCGCGCCAAAAAGGCCGAGCTCGTCCGCCTGCTGACGACGGGCACCGGCGAGCAACGCGGCCACGCGCTGCGCCTGCTCGGCGGCCTGCGCGACGAGTCGCTGCTGCCCGTTCTGCTGCCCGCGCTGATGCGCGAGAAGGATCACACAAACCGCCGCGCCGCGGCCGAGGCGCTGGCCGGGCTCGCGGTGAGCTTCAAGGCCAAGGAGGGCGGCTGGGACGCCTTCCTCGACAAGGCCCCGCCCATCCTCAACGTGATGATGAAGTCCGCGCCCGACTGGAAGTACGGCTCCTCGACGCTCGCCTCGCTCTACGCGGTCACCGACCTTCTCAATCTCATGGAGCCGGCGGATAAGAAGAAGTTTCTGGGCGGCTTCGGCGACCCGCGCGTGATGCTGATGATCCTGTCGCTCGGCAACACCGAGCGCATCGGCCGCACCGCGGGCGTGCACTCCGACACCGCGGCACTCGTCTACGCGCGCTACAAGGAGCTCTCGGACGGCGCGCCCGCGCTCGGCGCCTTCATGGCCGATCCGTCGGTCGACGCCGAGACGCGCGCGTCCTTGCTCGACCGTCTCAACCGCTACAAGCTGATCGGCCCCGAGCTCAAGCGCGACGAGGCCTTCCGCCGCGGCCTGCCCGCCTTGCTCTTCGCCCCGGGCTCGAAGGTCCTCCCCAACACCGTCTTCTCGGTCGCGGTCGCGGCCTCGACCGACCCGAACGCGGAGTTCGCGCACAATTCGATGGCCTACCTTCAGTCGCTGCCAGCGCGCGACGCGCGCGCGGCGCTGTCGTTCTTCCTTCTCAATCCCCAGATGCTCGACGCGCGCCAGCGCGCGGACGTGAACTCGCGCATCGACTCGCTCGACCCGCGCATGCGCGAGGAGCTCGACGAGTACCGCCGCAAGCCGTCGGTGTACGGCTACTGGCCGCGCACCGGCCCCATCGAGGCCGCGCTCCTCATGACCCAGGAGGGCCACGCGCGCCTGTTCATGAAGACCTTGACGGACCGCGGGTATAAGGCCGAACGCGGGTCCGGCGGCGCCACTCGCTTCACGCGCGGCAACGTGCGCCTGTCTTTGTATCAGTTCGCCTCCGACAAAGAAGGCTGGGCGGTCGACAGCGACGCGGTCGCGCGCGGGATCGCCGAGCGCCTGCGCGATCCCAAGTTCCAGGTCGTCGTCTACCGCGGCCACGTCGGGGACTACGGCAAGTCGCCGTTGTCGAGCGGCGACTCCGCGCGGGGCAAGGTGTTCATCGACCTCTCCTGCGACAGCGACTCACAATCGGGCGAGGTGATGTCAGCCTGCGAGGACTGCGCGTTCTTCGGCACCAATCAAACCGCCGAGGGTGCCATCAACAACGCCTTCCTGCCCGAGGCCCTCGACGGTCTGGCTTCGCGCGAGAGCTTCGCCGACATGAACAAGCGCTTCCAGGCCAAGATGCCGCGGCTCTTCCACCGCTTCACGGGAAGCTGGAGCGCGGCGCGTCGGTGGGAGCGGGCCGCGGC
>JAYTIP010000302.1:0-8317 GCA_043731745.1 Elusimicrobiota bacterium
CAACTGCTTGCGCTCGATCAAAGAGACGCCGAGCCAGGACGGGCCGCGGTCGTAGTCGGGCAGAATCTTGCAGGCGCGCCGCAGGTCGTCGAGCGCCTCAGGCAAACGCGTGAGCACGAACATGGCGCGTCCCCGCCACGACAAGGCGAAGCCCGAATCCGGAGCCAGCCGTAACGCTTTGTCGAGATCCTTTACCAGCGTCCGGTCACGCAAGTCGGCTTTTGCGCGAGCGGAGAAGAGGAGCGGCATTTCCCCCTTGGGATCCAGCTTCGCCGCCGTCGCGAACGCCGCGATGGCGGCCTTGAACTCGGCCTGATACCACAGGCACACTCCGCGAAACACGTGCGGCCAAGACCACTTGGGGGCGAGCTTGGACGCGGTTTCAAAATGACCGCGCGCGCGGGTGAAGCGCCGGCGCATCTCGAGCGCCATGCCCATTCCCATGTGCGCCCATAGGTTATCGGGGTCGAGCGCCAGCGCCCTATTAAAATCAGCGAGCGACGAAGTCGCGAGCCGGCGCGAGCCCCAGTAACGCTCGCCGCGGACGAAGCCGCGCAGAACATAGAACGACGGATTGCGCGGTGCGCGCTTGATCGCGGCGCTCAACAGTCGAAAGGCGCGAGCCTCATCGTTCTGCCAGATCGCCGCGAACGCCTGCTTCCACCCCGTCCCCCCCACGAATACAGACAACGGGCGCCCGGGCACCGTGGCGCTCAACGATCGTCCGTCGGCCAGCAACTCGGAGAACGCCTTTAGATTGTTCTGGCGATAGAACAGCAACGAGTGCGAAATATAGCCGCGGAAAAGTGCTGAAGCGAGCGAATCGCTGTCCTCCGCGAACAGCGCGTCGAGAGGATCAGGCGGCTGCGGCAAGAAGAGCCTCCGCCTGGGCCCGCTGCTCGTCGTTGAGCAGATACGGGAACTCGGCCAGGACTTTCTTGTAATCCGCCAACGCCTCGCCCGCGCGACCCAACGACTCGTAGGCGGCGGCGCGATAGATGTAAGCGCGGCCCAGATTGGCCGCGACGTCAACGCAGCGTTGGGCCGCCTCGAGCGCGCCCTTGCCGTTGCCGCGCTCCAGTCGCACCTGCGCCATCAGCAGATACGCGTCGGGGTATTTCCCGTCGAGCAGGAGCGCCATCTCAAGCTCCTTCTCGGCGAGCGCGGGCTTGCCCTCGTCGTGCGCGAAGCGCGCGAGGAGATAATGCGCCCAGGGCGTGGTCTTCTTTTCCTTCAGGGTCTCGGCGAGCACGACCTTCGCCTCGGCCTTCTTGCCGAGCGCGCGCAGGGCCTCGGCGAGCCACATGCGGGCGATCGCGAAGCGCGGCTCGAGCTGGAGCGCGCGACGCAGGCGCTCGACGGCGGGGCCGGGACGGCCGGCCTCGTACAGGGCGCGCCCCGCCCAGCCCTGCGCGAGGGCGTGGTGCGGGTCGAGCTCGCAGGCGCGCTCGAAGTCGAGCAAGGCGCCGGAGCGGTCCCACTTTTGGAGCTTGAGCTGGCCGCGCCAGGTCCACAAGGACGGGACGGCCGGCTGGGCCTTGATGGCCGCGCCGAGTTCGGCGATCCCCTTGGCGACATCGGCGTCGGAGGGCGGCCCGCCGGTCTTGAACGCCCAATGATAGCGGTGGTCGAGCAGGTAGGCGCGGTCGAGGTCGAAGGCGCCGCCGACGATGTCCCCCTTCCCGCGGCGAGCGAGGCCGCGCTCGTAATAGGTCAGACTGTAGTGCGGGTCCATCGTCAGCGCGCGATCGAGGTCGGCCAACGCCTCGTCGTAGCGCTTGAGCTTGCGCAGCAGGCCGCCGCGCCAGACGAAGGTGCGGTGGTAATAGGGTTGGAGGCGGATCGCGTCGCCGAAATCCTTCAGCGCGCCCTCGTAGTCGCCGGTCGCTCGTTTGGCGTTGGCGCGCCAGGCGTGGAACCAGCCCGCGTGCGGGCATTGCTTGATCGCGGTCGTCAGATGAACGATGCCCTCGGGCATGCCTGAGGGCGTGTAGCAGGCCGCGCGGCCGTAAAAGGCGTTGGCCCAGGCGAGTTCGGGGTGCGCGCCGCACAGGCGCTTGACGAAGTCGTAGTCCTCGGCGGGAAAGTGCGAGAAGTGCGACTGCGTGGCCTCGCGCCGGTAATAGGCGCCGACCTTCTCGGGTTCGTCGAAGCAGAAGCGCCGGATCTTGCGCACATAGGCGGGCGTCTCGACATTGGTGGTCTGGTGGATCTGGAGCGTGATGAAGCCGAGCACCGGGCTCACATCGTAGGCGCGGTGGAACCACAGCAGCTCGCTCTTGAAATCGGGAGCGACGCGCGAGGCGAGCAAGCACGCGGCCGAACACACCGGGTCCTTCTCCCAGGCGCGCGCGTACGCCTTGAGCGCGCGCGGCTTGGATTTGAGCTTCTCCTCGCACAGGCCGAGGAGCATGAAGCCGAGCGCGGAGGACGGCATCAGGCCGACGAAGGTCTCGAAATCCGCCTTGGCGGAAGCGACCTCGCCCTTCATCAGGTACGCGGCGCCGCGCCACAGCCACGCCCACGCGTAGCCGGGCTCGTTCTCGACGGCGCGAGTGAGGCTTTCGAGCGCCTCGGGGCGCGCCAGATCGGACTCGCCGAGGCCGGCGAGCGCGGCGGCGCAGGACGGCTCACGGTCGAGCGCGGCCTGATAGTCGGCCAAGGCGCCCGCGTGATCGCCGCAGACGCGGCGCAGGCGTCCTCTCAGGGCGAGGCCGGAGGCCGAGGGCTTCTTGGCGACGGCGGCTTCCGCGCGGGCCAGCGCCTCGCGCAGCTCGGGACGGCGCAGGGAACGGTAGAACGAGAGCTCGTACTCCGGGCAATGGGGAATCCCGAAGAGACGGCACAGGTCGGCGATCTTCTCGTACAGCTCGTCGTTCATTTTTTACCCAAGAGAGCGGCTACGGCCTTCAGCTCTTCCCCATTGAACAAATAAGGGAAGCGCTCATGCACGACCCGGAAATCGGCGACGGAATCCTCCGAGCGTCCGAGGGCGCGGCGCACCTCGGCGCGCAGGAGATAGGCCCGTCCCAGGTTCGGGGCGATGGCCAAGGCGCGATCCACGGCGGCCTCGGCGGGCGCTTGTCGGCCGAGCGCGGCCAGCGCGCGAGCCTCGAGGTACCAGCCCTCGGCGTCACGGCCCTCCAGGGCGGCGGCGGCGCGCGCGTCGGCCAGCGCCTCGGCGGGACGGCCGTCATCCAGACGCCAGCGCGCGCGCTGAAGCCGAAGCGTCCACGCTTTAGGCCGTTCGTTCAACGCCCCCCGCAGAGTCTCTTCCGCGCCGGTCTTATCGCCCGACCGCCGCTGCGCCTCCGCCAGACCGGACACGAAAGCCAGATGGCGCCTGCCGGCGCGCCGCAGCGGTTCAAGAGCGTCGCCGAAGCGGTACGCCTCGATCAATGCCAAACCGAGAAAACCTTGCGCCAACTCGTGGGACGGATCGAGCGCCGCCGCGTCCTCGAGCGCGAGCACGGCTTCGCCCAGTCGTCCGGCGCGCCACAGAAGCTCCCCCCGCCAAGCGCGCAAGGACGCGCTCGCCGGATGCGCCGCGATCGCGCGCGATAGCTCTTCGAGGCCTTTCTCGCGTTCCGCGCTCGACGGCTCGCGCCCGGAGGCGTACACCCACGAGTACCGAGGATCGAGGCCGTACGCGCGATCGAGGTCGTGCGCCGCGCCCAGCCAATCGCCGAGCGCTCGGCGCGTGAGCGAACGCTCGTGCGCGGAGAACGGGTAGCGCTCGTCGCCCGCCGCCGACCGATCCAGATCCCTCAACGATGCCTCAAACAATCCCTCTCGACGCAACAACGCGCCTCTCCATGAGTAGGCGCGGAAATAGTGCGGAGACAGCTTAAGAGCTCTGTTCAAATCCGACATCGCCCCTTTGGGATCGCTCCCGACGCGGGATAGCGCCCTCCAGGCCCAGGTCCAGCCGGCTTGCGGGTTGAACTCCACCGCCGCGTCGAGCAGATGCCGGGACTCGCGGCGAACGGCCTTGCCCGCGCCGGGCAGGCGCGCCAAGGCGCGTCCCGCCACCGCCGTCGTCCAAGCGCGTCGTCCCCGTTCCTCGAGCACGCGCGTCGCGCGCGCCACGGCCTCGTCGGGAAAAGGCGAGAAGCGCGTTTCATCGAGGCCGAAGCGCGCGCACAGCGGCATGTGACGGTCGGCGAAGCAAAAGTCGGCGTGACGCGAGAGCCACGCGCCCCACGAAGAACCCGGCTCCCAACCGAACAGCGCGACATGCGCGTGATCGGGCTCGGCGTCGAGCGCCTGCTCGGCCGCTTCCTCGGCCTTCTTGCCGGTCCAGAGCTTGGCGCGCATGAGCGCGGACGAAGAACAGGAGGGCTCGAGCTTCAGAGCCTGACGGAACGCGGCGTCGGCCGCGGCCTTGTTCTTCAGCGCGACGCCCAGCAGGAAAACAGGGAGCGCTTCTTTCGGAAGCAATTTGACGGCAATCTCCAGGTCTGCGGCGGCCGCTTTCGCGTCACCGGACAATAGCCGCCCCGCGCCGCGATATGTTCTGGCCCAGCCGTCGTTGGGCGCCAGCTTAATCGCCTGGTCAAGACTCTCCAGAGCACCTGGGTTGCCTAACCCGGCCTCGCCCAGCCAGGCATGCGCCTTGGCCAGCTTCGGGTTCTTGTCGAGAGCAGCGCGGAAGTCAGTCGATGCCTCGGGATCACCGAGCAAGCGGCGCACTCGGCCTCGCTTCGCGAGGTCGTTCGCCGACTTCGCCTGCGCCAAAGAGGAAAGCTCGGCGCGCAATTCGGCCGCGAACAACCGGCGGTACAGGGTCATCTCGAATTCAGGGCAGAACGGAACGTTCCAGCGTCTCGCGATGTCCTCGAGCAACGATTCTCTCATCGGCCCAACAGCGTCGCCACGCGGCGGCGCTCCTCGCTGTTGAGCAGGTACGGGAACTTTTCATAGACGGTTTTCCAGTCTGCGAGCGCCTCGGCGGCGCGGCCCTGGAGGCGGCGGATTTCCGCGCGCAGCAGAAGCGCGCGTCCCAGATGGGGCGAGACGCGCAGCGCCTTGTCCACCTCGATCTCCGCTTCCGCGAAGTCGCCCAGCGCGACGAGCGCCTGCGCGGCGAGGTGATGCCCGTCGGCATGGCGGCCCTCGTAGGAGTCGGCGCGGGCGAGGTCCCCGAGCGCCTTCTTCGGGCGGCCGAGCTCGAGGGCGAAGCGGGCGCGCAGGTGCAGTGCCCACCAATGCTGGGGCGTACCCTGAATGATCTTCGCGATGTGCTCGAAAGCGGCCTCGCGGCGCCCGGCGCGAAACTCGGCCTCCGCGAGCCAGCCTCGGAAAATCCACTGATCGGGCGCCAAAGAGACGGCGCGCGTCAGCGGCTCGACGGCTTCCGTTTCGCGTCCGGCTTCGAGAAGAGCGCGTCCCAAGAACGCCTGCCCGTTCGGATGCGACGGGTCCTGCGCGGCGGCCTCGAAGAGATCGGTGAGCGCGAGGCCGTATTCGCCCCGCGCGCGACGCAGGTCGCCGCGCCAGGCGAGCAAGGACACGCAAGACGGATGCAAGGCAAGCGCGGTGTCGAGTTCTCGCAGGCCGCGGGCACCTTCCTCGGGACCCGGCTCTCGCCCGGAAGCGAACACCCAGCAGTAGCGCCAATCGAGCTTGAAGGCGCGGTCGAGGTCGAGCGCGGCGCCGAGCCAGTCGCCGACGGCGCGGCGGGCCAAAGAGCGCTCGTGCGGCGCGAACGGGTAAAGCTCGTCGATGGCGATGGCGCGGTCGAGGTCGGCGATGGCCTCCGGGAACTTACCGAGGCCGCGGCGCAGCGAGCCGCGCCACGCCAACGCGCGGTGGTAGTAAGGATGGAGGCGAAGCGCCTCGGTGAAGTACTTCTCAGCCTCGGGGAATTTGCGCGACTTGATGAGACCCAACCCGATCCAGGCGCGCGTCCAACCGGCCCACGGAGCGAGCTTGGCGGCGCGGCGCGCGTGGACCAGGCCGGCCTTCGCGAGCTCGGGGTCGGGCGGGCAGCGAAGGGCGCCGCGCGCCGTCAACGCCTCGGCCCAGGCGGAGTCAGGGCGGATGGCGAGCAACGCGCGCGCGTCGGCGTACTCCTGGAAGTGATACGGCGCGTAGTGAATGTCGTCTTGACGGTAGTACCAGCCCGCGCGCTCGGGTTCGTCGAAGGAGAAGGCGAGGATGCGGTCCAGGTGTTTTTTCCACGCGGCGCCGGGGCGGGCCCTGGGGCCGTGCCACGACAGGGTGATCAAAGCGTAAGTCGGATCGGCGTCGTGAGCGGTCTCGATGAAGTCGTAGCGGCGCGGTCCGGCCGAGGAACGCGCGCGCAGGAGCCAGGTCGCGGCGCAGACGGGCTCGAGCTTCGTCGCTTGAGCGAAGGATTTTTCCGACGCGGCGCGCTTCTTCTGCCGCCACAGGGCCTCGCCGTGGATCAGCCACGCGAGAGACGACTTGGGACGGCCCTTCAGGTAGCGCAACGCGCTCTTGAGGGCGCCCTTGAGATCGTTGTGGTAAAGAGCGGAGGCCGCGTGATAGAGATGCGCTTGCACCGGTGCTTTCGGGGATTTGATCAGAGCCGACAACGAATCGAAGGACTGCTCTTGGTCGAGACCGATCTCCGCGAGCCAGGCTTTCGCGTACAGATCGTTCGGGTTCCGGTCCAGGGCTTCGTGCAGGTCGCGAAGCGCTCCCGAATCGTCGCCCAGCAGGCGGCGCAGGCGGCCGCGCACTGCCGGCTCGGTCGCGGACTCGAGCATCGCTCTCAATGTCGCCGAGTGGAACGCGCGGTGGAACCACAAGTCGTGCTCGGCGATGAACGGCCAGTCGAAGCGCGCGGTCGGAGATTGAAGAACTTCTTCGTGATCCTTCGTCAGGACGGCTAGGAGCTTGCTCACGCGAACTCCTTGAACTCGGCCTTGCGCGGCTCGAGGGCGACCGCCGTTCCGGCGTCCGCGCGCGCGCCCGCCTTGTCGCCCGCCGCGGCTTTCGCCTCGGCGCGCCAGTGATAGAGCCAGGAGTACTCGACCATGGAGTCGGAGCAGGACTTCTCGAGATCGGCGATCGCGGGAGCGAGCTTGCCGCGCAGGAAGCGCGCGCGTCCGCGGAAGGCGCGCGCGCGGCCGTCCTCGGGATCGGCGCGCACGGCGAGGTCGAGCTCACGCTCGGCGTCGGCGAGGCGACCCAATCGCAGCAGCGCCTCCCCCCGCCAGGTCGCAAGGCGCGGACGGTCGGGCGCGAGCGTCGCGGCGTGATCGAGCGCCGCCAATCCTTCGGCGGGCGAGCCCGCCTGGGTCAGAGCCTCGCCGAGCCACGCCCAGGCGCGGGCCGAGCGCGGCGACTTCTCCGCGTGCTTCGCCAGCGCGGTCAAGGCGGCGCGCTTCTCGTCATTGAGCGGCTCGATCTCGGCGGTCCAGTTCCAAAGCGAGTTGTGACGGTGGTTGAGCTGGGAGGCGCTCTCTAAGTCGCGCAGCGCCGCGTCCACCTTGCCCAAGGTGAGGCGCGCGCGGGCCCGCTCCGCCATGGCCTTCTCGAAATGGGGACAGACGAGCAGGCCCTTGGTGAGGACTCGCTCGGCCTCTTTGTGCTTCCCGCGCGCGCGCAGGACCTTGCCCTGCCACAGCCAGGCGCGGTCGTAAAGCGGTTCTTTCTTCAGCGCGAAGGCGAGATCGGCCTCGGCGCCCGCCAAGTCGCCGAGCTTGCGGCGAGAGTCGGCGCGCCAGGCGCGAATCCAGCCCGTCTCCGGCGCGAGCAGGATCGCGCGGTCCATCGCGGCCAAGGCGGCGGGCCCGGGGTCCTTTTGAAACAAAACTCGGGCGCGGAAGGCCGGGATCCACGCGTTCGTCGGATCCAGGCGCTCGGCGCGGTCGAGGTCGCGCAAGGCCTTGTCAAATAAGATGTCGACGCGTCCGAGCTCGGAGCGGATCAAAAAGGGCCAGGACCAGTCGGGTCGCTCGGCGCACAGCGCGTCGAGCGTCTTCCAGGCCGCGGGCAACTCCACGCGCCGCAGCTGCGCGAGAGCGAGCCACAGCTTGTCGCCGGAGCGCTCGAGCGCGCGCATTCCGGCCGGCGCCGCGTAGCGGTCCACCAAGGCCTCGAGCGGATTACGCCGAATCGCCGCGCCCCAGAGCGCGCGTACGGCGGGGCCGACTTCCGCCGACAGGGCTTCGTCGAAGGAAGCGGGCATATGCGCGGTGCGCCCGATCGAGATCGTTCGCGCGACGCTCGGGATGAAGGCGTGTCGATGCACCAGGACCGACTTCGCGAAGCCGGCGAGGAGGTCGCGATCCTTCACCGCCCCCCCTTCTCGAACAAGGCGAGCGCCTGCTTGGCGTCCTTGACC
>JAYTIP010000303.1:0-8135 GCA_043731745.1 Elusimicrobiota bacterium
GAAACCGATGTCCCGGTGCTCCTGTTGACCGCCAAGCGCAGCGAGATGGACCGGATTCTGGGCCTGAAGCTCGGCGCCGACGACTACATCGTCAAGCCGTTCTCGCAGGGCGAACTGAACGCGCGCATCGCCGGCCATCTGCGCCGCGCCGCGCACATCGAGAGCAGCGACGGCAAGAAGTCCATGTCGGTCGGCAACATCGACATCGACTTCGAGCGCCACGAGATCAAGGTCAAGGGCGAGCTCGCCTTCCTCGCGCCCAAGGAGTTCGCCATCCTCAAGCTTCTGGTGGAGGCGAAGGGCAAGGTTCTCTCCCGAGAACAGATGCTGCAGCTGATCTGGGGCCACGACAAGGACATCGAGATCGACACCCGGACGGTGGATCAGCACATCGCCCGGCTGCGCCGGAAGCTGCGCTCCGAGGCCGACCAAATCCGGACCGTGCCCAACTTCGGGTATCAGGTCGCGATGAAGTAGGGCGGGGCGTCACCCGCTCGTCAAATAACCGTTCCGTTTCCTCCGTGGGCGCGTCCGCGGGCGAAGGCTATACTCGCAAGCGCAGCAAGGAGAATCGACCATGGACGAAGCGCCTCTGAGCGTGCTGTTGATCGCGAGCGACGCCGACGCGACCGAGCTCGTGAAGCGGCACCTCGCCGACGCCGCGGGTTCGCCGGAGAGATTTACGGTCGAATCGGCCGCGCGCGTCTCGAGCGCGACCCACGCGCTGGCCAAGGACCGTTACGGCGCCCTTCTCTTCGACCTCCAGGTTCAGCACAATGTCGGCCTCGAGGGATTCCGCCTCATCCACGCCCAGCACCCGGAGCTGCCCGTGGTTTTGCTCACCGGCGTCCATGACGAGCCCCTCGCCCGCCAGGCGCTCAAGCAGGGCGCCCAGGACTACCTCATCAAGGGAACGATCGACTTTTGCGCGTTGCGTCGCGCGATACGCCACGCGATCGAGAAAAAAGAGCTCGCCCGGGCCGTGGAGCGGATGGTCGACGACAACCCCGCGCCGAAGCTCGTGGTCGACGAAGCGGCCCTCGTGCTGTTCGCGAACACCGCCGCCGCGGCGCTGTTCGGCGCGCCCGCCGGAGAAATCACCGGCAAGCCGTTCGCCTATCCGCGCGGCCGGGGCGAAACCCCGCCGGAGATGAGCGTCGCCGCCTGCGAGTGGAACGGCGCCCCCGCGCGCATGATCACCTTCGTGAGCGCGCCCCGCGCGGAAGACCCGAAGGGCGTCAAGCACGACGAGGCCGAGAAACGACGGCTCGACGACATCAAGAGCCGGCTGATGCGCCGGCTTTCCCACGAGATGCGCAACACTTTGTCCACCGTCAAGACCGCGATATTCTGCCTCAAGGACCTCCAAACCGGGCCGCTCTCGGCCCGGCAGTCGCGGCTGGCCGACATGATCGCCCGTAATGTGGACCGTCAGGTGCACATCTTCGACAAAATGACCGCTTTGGCGGCGTTCGAGAGCGGCAGCCTCAAGATCAACCTACGCCGCCTCGACTTGCCGGCGCTGTTGGCCGAAATTGCCCGGGAAAGCTCCTTTGGCGAAGCGAAGTTGCACCTCGAGGTGGAGACGCCGGGCCGGCTTCCTCCCGTTGAGGGCGACGCCGACCTCATTTTGCAGGTGCTCCAGAGCCTGCTCGACAACGCGTTTCGCCACGCCAAGGATAAAGTCAGCCTCCGCGCGGAGGCCGACGAGGGCGGGGGCGTGAGGATCAGCGTGTTCAACGACGGCGGCGGTATCGCGAAAGATCGCCTCGCGGGCCTCTTTACCCCTTTCGCGGAGCTCGATGCGCGTATGGACGATGCCGGCTTCAACGGCGGTCTGGGTTTGACGATGAGCCGCGAAATCATCGAAGGTCACAAAGGACGGATTTGGGCGGAAAGCGACGACGCGGGCACCCGAGTCAGCTTCGTCTTGCCGCGATACGCGGAGCCGGGCGCGCTCCACGGCGGGCTCGTCCGCGAAGGAGCGACGCTCTCATGACCACCGACCTCGGCGCGCGGCACATCGTCGCGTACAGCGGCGACAAACCCGGAATGGCCACGCCGGGCTATTACGCGACGATCCTCGTCGACTCGCCGGCGCATCTTTGCACCGTGCAATGGGCGACGCGGGAGTTCTGCCGGACCCTCGGCTACGATGAGCCGGGCATCGATCGCGCCGTCAAGCTCGTGACGGAGTTGACGCGAACCGAGCTTCTGCCGCCGGGCCGCGGCGGGAAGCTCCATCTCAACGCGGTCCGCAAGGGGAAGCGCCTGGAGTTCGCGGCGCAGATCGAGCACGAACGCAGCCCAGTTCACGCGTAACGCCGTTTCGCACGGAGGTCGCATGTTCGCCAAAGCCTTGCCGCTTCTGGCCGCGACGGTCCTGCTCACGGCCTGTCATCGCATCCGCCCGGACAACACCGACTCGAAGTTCGTCCCGCCCCCGGTGCGCGAGCACCTGACCTGGGAGTCCTTCTTTCACGAGCCCTGGCCGGACCCGCTCCACGACAAGTACCAGGAGCTCTTCGCGACGCCTTTCCCCAATCGGAGTCCGCAGCACTTCGAGATCGGGGAGCCCTTCGACGACGTCAACAAGTACGACCTGGCGTTCGAGGCGACCGCCGTGCCCGGAGCGCAGAGCGAGGCCGAATCCGGCGGCGGCAAGCACGCGGTCTCGATCCGTCTGCCTGATTCCGCGGGAAAATCCATCGAGATGCGGCCCGACGCCGGATTTCTGATTCTGTCCGTGAAGCGACCGGTGCCGGCGCACCGTTACCGCGCCTACCGCAACGAGGACCGCGCCGTCCCCATCCCCCCCGGCGCGGATCCCAGCACCGCGCGCCTCGTGCGCGACGGCGACTGGGTCCGCGTCAAGTTCGCGGCCAAGAGCGACGCCAAGACGCCCGCGCCGCGCTGACGCCGCTCACCCGACCGGCGTCAGGGGCGATTCCTTCGACTTGCGCTCGATGCTGAGCCAGCGGTCGGTTCCGGCGAATTTCTGGTGCATGCGCGTGCGGGGCTCGCCCTCCAAGGAGGCCGTCTCCACCAGCTGCAAGTCGGCGAGAGCGTCGAGCCCCCGGCGCTGGAAGCCCCCGAGCCAGGTCTCAAGCGCCATGCCGACGGTCCGGAACGCCAGCAAGGTCGAGAACTGAAGCGTGTAGCCGAGCTGGCCGAGCTCGCGGTTCGTCGGAAGCTTTCCGTCCCGCTTCGCCTTGCCCCAATGCAAGGACGGGGACAGGTTGAAGCCGAGCATCTGCTCGGGGTAGTAGTCGTGCACGCCTTCGGCGAAGCGCCGCGGGCCGTCGAGGTCCGTGTCGTTGAACTCCGGCCAGACCACATCGACGCCGAGCGAAGCCGCCTCAAGCGCGCGGTCGATCGCGTGCTCGACGCTTCCTTCGCGTCCGCCCGGAACCGCGCCGTCGACCGCGTCGGTGCGCGCGATGATCACGAGCTCGTTTTCGGCGGCCTGCGCCGCCGCCTTCACCGCGATGAGCTTCTCGATCCACTTGTGCGTCGGCACGAGAACCTTGGCGCGCTTGACGCCGTGATGGGCGACGATATGACCGCAGGTCCGCTCCGCGGGATCCTGGTCCTCGAGGTGAACGCCGGCGACGCCGGCTCTGATGAGTTCGCGCGTCAACGCGAAGGTCTGCGTCGGGCCGCCGAAGCCGGCCTCGATGTCCGCGAAAATCGGCGGAACATTCGCCACCTTCCCCTTTCCATCATAAAACGCGCGGTCGCGCGCGCCTTCGATGCCGCGCGTGAGCTCGCGCACGAGCTCGACCATCTGGTGCGAGGGATAGACCCCGATGTCGGGGTACATGTTGTGGGCGACGGCCAACTGCCAGCCGCTCGCGTAGACGGCCTCGAAGCCGAGGTCGGTCATCAGCGCGGCCGTCATCGCGTCGTAGGCGCCGGCGGTCTGCAGGTAACAGGCGGCCGGGTCGGTGCGTCGCGCCGCGAACCGGCTCCGCAGGAGCGCGCGCAGCTTCGCCGCGGGGCTGATCTTTTCGCGCGGCGCGTACATGGCGGCGAAAGCGGCCTGGGGGTAGGTCCAGGTCTTGCGGCCTTCGCTGCTCGTATTTTCGTGATTCATGGCTGGCTCCTCGATGGGACTTTTGAATTTGACTCAGAAGGTGACGGCGACTCCTCCGTCGACTCGTCTCAGGAGGTAGGTGGGCGACCGGGAGTATTGCGCTCCGACCGTCAACGAAACCCGGTCGAGCACGCGCAGCGCGGCGCCGCCGCGCACGGAATGCACGGCTCGCGAGCCGTTTTCTTGATAACCGTAGCCGCCTTCGTACTGGAGCATCAGGTCGGCCCGGCGAAGGCCGGTGCGGGGGTTCGGATCGCCCAAGCTGCGGTTCAAGGTCACGATCCCCGAGTATTGGTTCAGCCGGCGCGGCGTGTAGTACTCCGGCGAGGACCGGTTCGACTCGCCCCGGAAGTAGGCCGCGCCGAGCGAGAGGGTGTCGTTGAAACGCCTGGTCACGCGCAAGCGGCCGCCGTGCTCGATATTGTCGTCGTTGTAGCGGCTGCGGTCGTAATCGGCATTGACCTTCCAGTTCAGCACCGGGTCCCAAACGGCGCCGGCGCCGTCGGTGTGAAACCGCAGCCCGCCGCGAATGCCGGCGGCCGTCTCGACATTGCCGGCTCCGTCACGCAGAGCGAGGCGCAGCGCCGGAAGCACTTGATAAGACCCGGCGACCGCGTAAGCGTCGGAGACGCCTTCCACGCCGCCGTAGAAAATGCGCCGCGCATAAAAGCCTTCGAGCTCGCCGTTCGTATCGAAGAACCAGCGCAGGGCGGCGCCGGCCTCCCGGCTGCGGATGCGCGGCAGGCCCTGGGACGGGTTGAGCTGGTCGTCGTACCAGCCCGCCCCTCCGAAGAGCTGAGCGCGGACCTGCTTGATCGACGCCGAGGCGCGCGCGAGGCCCTTGAACATTTCGTTCGTCTGGCTGTCGGAGACCTTCTGAGCCTCGAGCGCGAGCGCCGGCGCGGCGGCGTGGGCGGAGTGCTCGCGCAGCTTGGCGTAGCGCTCGCTCTCCGCGGACTCCCGGTCCGAGGTGTGCTCGTCGGCCCGCGCGAACAGCGCCTGGGCGCGGTAAATGTCGCCGGCTTTAGCGAAGGCGGCTCCCTTGTCGGCCCACAAGCGGGGCTCGTCGATGCCTTCCTTCTCGAGCTCGGCGTACACCTCGCCGGCGCGGCCCAGCTGATTGGCCGCGACCCACATTTGCGCCTCCACGAGCTTGGCCTGCACCCAGGGCTGGCTCATCGCGAGGTGGGCCGTGAGCTCGTCGGCGGTCATGTATTTGGGCACCTCGTAGCGCCTCAGGTCGGTGGGATTGGACGACAAGAAGTTGATGCCGTACTGCTCCTGAACGAACGCGAGCCGGAAGTACTTGCGCACGAGCGTCTGGTTGATCGCCGTCGATTCAGGGTTGTTCGAGTAATCGTTCTGGCCGTAGTCGCCGTACGGGTAGGCGAAGGCGACCACGCGCCTTCCGCCAACGATGTTTTCGACTCCCTGGCGCGCCTGGCGGTAATCGGCCTCGACGCGCTCGCGGAACTCCTCGACGGTCTCGAGACGGTTCTCCTCCGGCAGCCAGATGCGGTTGGGGAGGAAGTGGCCCTTGCGTCCCGCGGCGTCGAGCTGCATCGGATCGTGGGCGCGGGTTCCGTGGGACTGCATCTCCCAGCGGCCCGTCGCCTCCCAAGAAGCGATTTCCTCGGGGCTCGAGTGGAAATGCGGCTTGCGCAGCTTCGAGAGGTGGACGAACATCGTCGCCCGCATGCCGAGGTCCTTGAGGATCGGATCGGCGTTCTGAAAGGAGTCCGTCCGTCCGTCGTCGAAGGTGACGAGCAGGGGCTTGCCGGGCAGCGCGGCTTTGCCCTGCAGCACCCGGTCGAGCTCGCCGACCGTCATGGTCTGGTAGCCCTCCTTCTTGAGCGCGATCATCTGCTCGCGGAACCGGTATTGAGGTATGGAGTCGCCCCGCTCGTCGCGGGAGATGCCGTGGTACAGCAGGACCGGGATCGGCGTCTCCCGCGCGGCGACGAGCTTCGTGAGGAGGGCGCGCGCCCGCCCGTAGCGGCCCAGGTCCGCCAAAAGACGGGCCTCGCGCACTTCGAGATACGGCGAGTAGCTCGGCCGGATCAGCTCGGCGATGCGGTGCAGCATTCGGATCGCCGGCTCGTACTCCTGCTGGGCCTCGAGCACGTAGGCGAGTCCGTCGAAAGCGCGGATGCTGTGCGGATTGCGGCGCAGGATCTCCTCGTAAGCCGCGCGCGCCGCGGGCCAATCTTCCAGGCGCTCCAGGGACTCCGCTTTCAAGTAATAGGCGTTGACCGACTGGTCGTCGACGGCGAGCGCGGAATCGGCGGCCATGAGCGCGGCCGCGTCCTGATGCATCGCCGTATAGATTTTCGAGAGCCGTTCCCACGGCACGGGATCGCCGGGCGCGGCGTCGACGAGCTGTTCCTGCCAACGCGCGGCCTCGAGCCATTCCCGGCGGTTGAACGCGTCGTCGCGCAGGCGCCGCACCGAGGAGACGTCGCCGTCGGCGAGGGCCAGTTCCGTCCACTCTCCGACGCCCCGGTTGAAATCGCCCTTGTCGTAGAAAGCCGCGGCGCGGCTGAACTTGTATTTGACGTTGGCCGGGTCGGATTTGATCAGGCGCTGATAATGTTCGAGAGCCTCGTCATAGCGGCCCGCCCGAGCCAGGAACTCGGCCCAATGGTACTGGACTCCGGAGTGCTCCGGGTATTTCGCGATCAACACCGCCAGCACGGCCGCCCCCTCCTTTTCGCGCTGAAGACGGAACAACGCTTTCGCCCGCGCCAGGGACGCGTCGCGGTCCCCCGGGACGACGGCCAAGGCCCGGTCCGCCAGGCGCAGGGCCTCGTCGTAATTCATGGCCTCGATCTCCATGTTCGCCATGAAGCGCAGGAAGGTCGGGTTCTGGTCGTCGAGCTTTAAGAGCACGACGGCGATCTCGCGCGCCGCCGCGATGTTCTTCTCTCGCCAGTAGGCCCAGCCGAGGTTCAACAGCGCGTTGGCGTCGGTTCGCTGACGGCTGAGGGCGAGCCATTCGGCCTTCGCCGCCTCCTGCCGGCCGAGATCCTGAAGGATTTTCGCGCGGGTGCGGCGATAGAGCGCGTTGTCGGGGTCCGCGGCGAGCAGGGCCTCGAGGACCTCGAGGGCTTCCTTCTTTTGTCCCGACTCGGAGAGCAAGGAGGCTTTGCGAAACCGTATCTCGGCGTCGTCGGGAAAGCGCGCGGCCAAGCGGTCGAGCATCGCGAGGGCCTCGGGACCGCGCTCGACTCGGGACAGCGCCCGCGCGAGGACCAAGGTCGCGTGCTTGTCGTCTGGGACCGCCGCCAGCGCCCGCGTCGTCAAGGCGATCGCGCGCGGGTAATTCTTGCGTTCGAGCTCCATATTGGCCAGAAAGGTCATGAACACGGCGCTTTCCGGGTCGAGCTTGAGCAAGGTTTCGCCGACTCCGCGGGCCTTCTCGAGCTTACGCGCGTGCCAATACGCCCAGCCCAAATTCAGCAGGACTTCCGGCGAGCCGGGGTTCGTGTGGGCCTCGTGCTCGAGCGCCTTCACCGCCTCGGGGTAGCGCTTCTCGGTCATCATCTTCATGCCCGCGTCGAACGCGGTGGCGGCCCGGGCGGACGGGAGGATCAGGAGCAAGACGGCCAACGGGACATTGATCATGGGATGGAAGCGAACTCCTTGAATGCGGGTTTGACCGGCGGAGCCGGAGACTCCTCGAGCAGTTCGTAGCCGCCCCGCTCGTCCGGGGAGCGGCGCAGGACGCCGTCGACGGCCAGGAAGGACTCGGCGTCGGGCGGCACGGGCCCGTCGGTCGTGATCCAGAGCTGGCGACGCGCGCCGTGAAGCCCCGCGCGCAGCTTGGCCAGAAACCGGATCATCTCCGGGCGCCGCAGGTCCGCGGCCCGAACGCGGAGGTTGACGCCCGAAGCGTCCAGCTCCCGCGCGGCGGCGTCCAAACCGCCGAGCATGCGCGCGGCGGCCGCGGGATTTGAAAGGACGGCGACCTCCCGCTCCGTGAAGTCCGCCATGGGCGCCAGGCGGCAGCCGTAGAAGCCGGCCAAAGAACGAATCAAGG
>JAYTIP010000304.1:0-15477 GCA_043731745.1 Elusimicrobiota bacterium
CCTGTCCGTGGTCGGCCAACAGCAGGACCGTCGTCGGGCGCTGAGACTCGAGCTTGCGCGTGAACTCGTGTATTTTCGTGTCGAGCCAGCGCAGATGATCGTCGTAAAGGTCATTGTCGATGCCGACGGCATGTCCGATCGAGTCCGCCTCGAATAAATGAAGCGCCAGAAAATCCCAGTCCCCGCTTTTCCCGTCGATGATCGGCTGAGCCCGCTTCAGCACGAGGTCGTCGTAGTTGACCGCCAGTTCGCCGCGGCCGTCCGTACCGTATTTAATGGCGATGCCGTTGTATTTGACCTCGGAGAAATTGGCGCCGTGGGCGTTTGGAAAAATGGCCCCCCAAGTAAACTGCCCGATCACATAGGCCTTGAGCCCGCCGGCGACGGCGCGGGCCATCACGGAGTCGAGCTCGCCCGGGGTGCGAAAGCCCGTGGGCAATTGTGGCTCGTTGGCGATGCGGTGCCCGGCCAGAATGGCGCGCAGCCCCGAAGGCGTGATCGTCGGAAACGAGGCCAAGCCCATCCCCGAGGCGCTGGAGCGGGCGCGCGCCTCCAGGTGAGGCATCAACTTGGATTTGAGGGCCTTGCGATAACCGAGGCCGTCGACGATCAGCAGCACGACGCGATGATGCTTATGCGCCGGCGCGGTGCGCGGCTCGATCGTCTGGGGCTCCGGGATCGAGTCGGCCTTCGGCAGCAACACGGGAATGAACGAGAGGAACAATAAAAGGAAAGCCGCGATGAGCCAGCCGTAGTCCCGGGGCCCGAGATCGAGCGGCGTTTGCGTTGTCACCGGCCCTCAGTGTAACAGAAAGCCGTCGTCGGTCAAGGCCGCCTATTGATAGATCACGACGCGCGGCGTGGGCTGCAGGTCCAGGACTTGCCGGCGAGACAGCATAGGCTGGTCGTTCTTGTAGAAGAGCTTGATGCCGCCGAATTGCACCGGCTCGCGCGCGACCTCGCGCCGGTAAATTTTCGACTTGGAGTACGGATTGCCGAAGCCGTCCATGACGACGACGATCTGCACGTTCGGGTCCTGGCGGATCATCCAATAGCGCTTGAGCATGTCGTCGGTGAATCGATGCACGAGCAACAGCTTAGGCGGCAGCTTCTTGTCTCGCACCAGCTTCGACAGGTAGATCACCGCGAGGTTGATATCTTCGGCGTCGCTGCTGCCGATGCGGCGCCCGGGCTTGAGGCCCTTGGCCATCTGGAACTCGGGATCGAGGGCGAGGTGCACATCGGGCTGCTCGAGATACGGGAGAATCCACTCGAGTTCCTTTTTCGTGGAGCTGCGTCCCACCTGCACGTCGAGGATGATGAGCCAGCCGCGCGAGCGCGCCCAGCCCATGACCTTCTCGATCATCGCCTTGGGCATGCGGTATCGGTAGGTCTGGTCCTGCTGCGGGTAGTCGGCGGAGACGACGGCGACGAGCTCCAGGGCCGGCCGCACCGTCGATGACGAATCAGCCTTCTGCCAGAGGTCCGCTTCCTTCTGGAGGCGGTCCATCATTTCTTGGGGCGGGATCTCGCCGAGGATGCCCATCTTCTTTGAGAACGGGTTGCCGTAGTAGGACACGACGAGGCTGTCGGGCAGCAAGGGCTTGGGCGGCGGCGCAGGTTCCGCCGCGAGGAGGGCGGGGTTAAGGGCGGCCAGCAGGATGAAGGCTCGAAAGTTCAATGTGAGGTTATTTTATCAGTTGGGGTGCGCCGTCCTCCTGCGAAATGAAAGCTCTCCATCAATGGCACGCGGCCGTCATCGCTTTATCGCCGCGCTTCGGTCAAGATGAGACATGCCCGCGACGGAAGCGCCCGAATGGCGGATATCCAATCTCGCCCTCTTCAAAATCGTCGCCACGACGGTCCTCTGCTTCGCGTTAGTCCAGCTGCTCCCCCTCTTGATGCTCATCCTGCTGGCGATCCTGCTCGCCTGCGCGCTCGAACCCGGCATCCGGCGTCTCGAGCGCTTCCTCCCCCACTGGGCGGCGTCGCTGTCCGTGACCGCCGCCGTGATTCTACTCATGACGGGCGTGGTTCTCGGAATCCTGCCCGCCCTCGCGGCGCAATTCTCCGCCGTCGCTAAGCAGTTGCCGGAATCGCAGACGGCGCTGCTCAAGAACATCCACCCCGCCTCCGTGCGTGAGTTCGTGCGCCGCCTGCTTCAGACGCCGACGATTTCCTCGACCAATGTCCTCGCCGCGGGACAGGCCATCTTAGGAACGGCGAGCGAGTTCGTCCTGATGGTGGTCCTGGCCTTGTACCTGGCGGCGGACGGCAAGCGCACCTACGCCTGGCTGCGCGCCTTCTTCTCGCCCGATCACCGGCAGAAGATCGACGAGACCGCGCGCGAGAGCGCGGAAATCGTCATGGCCTACGTGATCGGCCAGTTCATCACGTCGGTTCTCTGCGGGGCGTACGTCTTCATCGTGCTGCGCGCTCTCGAGGTTCCGGCGGCCCTCGTCCTCGCGGTCGTGGCCGCCGTGTTCGATATCTTGCCGATGATCGGCTTCTTCCTCTTCACCGTGCCGGCCGTGCTCTTCGCCCTCACCGTCTCATCCAAGACGGCGCTGACCGTGCTGGCGCTTTACGCGTGCTACCACTTCCTCGAAAACTACCTTCTCGTCCCGAAGATCTACGGCAACCGGCTGCGCCTGTCCGACCTCGTCGTCCTTACGTCAGTGCTGGGCGGCGCCTTGGTCGCCGGCGTGCCCGGGGCGATCCTGGCTCTCCCGCTCGTGGCCGTGTATCCGGCCGTCGAGCGCATCTGGCTCGTGAAGTACATCGGCGGCGAGGTCGTGGAGCGTCATGACGTCGTGGAGAGCTCCGCGCCGAAATAGGAGAGCTTTGCGCAACTAGCGGGCAAACGCATAGGCATTTTCTCCCCTAGTCGGGACGCATCGACGCCTTGTCCGCGGCGATGAAAGGCGCCAAGGCGGCGCCGCGGTGGCGCCCGCGCTTTTCGGCGGCGCGCCGGACCTTTTCAGCCGCTTCCGCTTTGGCGACGTTTCCCTTCTCGATGGGGTTGAGGTCTGATTCCCGAAATTCCGCGCGCGGCTTGTACCAGGAAAACCCGCGGAAGAAGCCGTCGAGCGTGCGGTCCTTGAAGACCCGGCCGTGGCCGGCGAAGAACGTGTTGCGGAACACACGCAACATGTCCGCGGTCATCGAATCGAGCACTGCCTTGGGTACGGGCTCCGACACGTAACGCCAGCGCAAATAATCTTCGAGGCCCTCAGGCTCGAGGTCGTCGAGCCGCAACTCCGCTCTACCAGATATGCCGCCGCGGCACTCGTCTTCGAGCACGACCTCCTTGGCCGTCGCCGCGCAGGTCAGGCCCCCTTCACCGTCCACGTGCGCGGTCGGGCAATCGATCCGCGCCCAGTGTAGGCACATACCGCTGTCGTCCATACCTGCATGGGAAGGCGCCGCTAGAAGCAGAAGGACAGCCGCCAGGATCATTTCGCGAGTATAACCCCTCCCAGCGGGCCGGTCAAGAAGACACGCTGCTGTAAAGGCGACGCGCTAAAGGCAGAAGTAGGGCTAGTCGACGGTGATCTTGTTGTCGACGGCGCGCACTCCCTCGGTCTTGCGGACCAGCCGCTCGACGAGCTCGCGCTCGGCGTCGTTGTGCGCCCGCCCCTCGACGGTGACGAGGCCGTTGACGGTGCGGACCTCGGTGTTGACCGCGGAGGTCGAGCGGTGGCTCAGCAGCGCGGCCTTGACTCGCGCCGTGATCGACGCGTCGTCGACGCGCGCCTCGACCGAGCGCTGTCCGCGGACGGTCATCCTGTTGATCACGCGGGAGACGCCCTCCACCTCCTCCGCGTAGGACTCCGCGAGCTCCGCCTCGGCCTGGCTGTTCGCCTCGCCGGTCAAAGTGACGACGCCGTCGACGGTCTCGACCCCGGTCTTGAGCGCGCTCGTGTTCTTGTGCACGAGGAGCTCGGATTTCACCTTGGTCGTGATCCAGTCGTCGGGATGGCTCTGAACCTTCGCGGTCGAGCCGGCGCCCTTGCCTTTGAGCACGCGGTCGAGAGTACGGTCCGCGGCGGTCGGCGCCGGGTCCTTCTGCGCGAACGAATAATACGTCAGGGTCGAGCACAGCGCGACGGCGGGCAAAACGAGGAAGAAAGTTTTCATGGTCGCGGCCTCCGTTACCGCAATAGGTTACTCGGGCCGGCTGTTTACGCCCATGGATGGGAAGCCACGCTTTTGTATGCGCGGAGAAGCGATCTCGCGCAACGAATGCGTCTCAATCGAAGATCTTGAAGACGCGCGCGTCGACGTAGAAGACGTCGGTGTCGTCCGCTTTCTCGGCGTCGCCGTAGGCTCCCAGGAGACGGACGGTCTCCGTGAGACGCTCGAACCAGCGGTCGAGGTTGACCTTCCCCACCCGGCTCGTCAAAGTGGTGCGCTGCACCAGGGAGCCGCGTTCACCGGCGAAGGCCTCTCGCTTCTTGAGGATCGACGCTTTGAGTCCCAGGGTGGCGGGCAGGTGCGCCAGAGGGCGCACGAAGCGGTAGGCGAGCGGGCTGCGGGCGCGCTCGCCTGAAAGCTCCGCGAGCTTCGCGGACGAGAGCGCCTTGAGCGCGGCGCGGACCCTCGGCAGAGGGAAACGCACGGCGGCCGCGACCTCCCGGGCATGGGACCAGCCGGGGCTGTTGATCAGATAAACGTGGGCATAATAGACCGCCTCGTCGCGCGCCAGCGTCGTCCATTGCGCGATCTCGAGCTGAGCCGAGCGCTGGCGGATGGATTGGCGAGCCACCTCCTCGCTCGAGAGCGCGGACTGCACGGGGCTCGGCCGCAGGTCCTCGAGCAGTTCATCGGAACCCAGGAGCGCAGTGAGGTAGGCATGGACGAGCTCGCGCCGCTGGAGCGAAGGCTCGCCGAGGTTCAAAGCGCGCAAAAGCGCGGGCAGACGCTCCGGCTTCGGCAGGCTGCGGCCGCGCTCGACCGCGAGATAGTTCGCGTACAGCACGCCCAAAGTCCGGCGGCCGCCGCTGGCTTTGTAGAACGCGTGGGCGTTCGGAAAACCCTGCTCGCGTCGAGCGCGCGCGAGTTCGTCTCCGAAAGCGTGGGGCTTGCTCATGAGGCGAAATTAGCATATATCGTGCCGCAATATATTCTGTGCGAAAAATCCTGGGCCACGGCTGAGGCTCTCGTCCCGGCTCCCGGGCGCCGAAGGGCCTTGGCGCCGGCGGCGCCGCGCCGTTAAGATAAGAGCATGAAAATAATCGTCGCCCTTCTCGCCGCCGCCCTGCCCGCCGCTTCCGCCGACTTCACCTTGCCCGAGCCCAAGGAGCTCATCGCGACGGCCCGCGCCAGCGCGGCGCAGTCCGCGCTTGAGGCGTTCCTCGACAACCTCGGCGACGCCGTTTACGAGGGCTCCGGCGGCACTTTAACCCGAGACGGCGAAAGCTACGACATCACGGAGACCCGCGTCATCGTCCAGCGCAAGACGCTCCATGGACACCCAGGCGCGACTTTGCGATTCTCGGGCCGAGCGGCCCTTCGGACGAATCCCGCGCACATCGAGTCCGTGAACTCAGAACTGTCGCTGGAGGTTTCCGGCGGCTCTTTGATCATCCTGCGCGACGGCAAGGCCGACGCCGCGACCCAGCTCGAAAAGGCCCCCTCGGCCGACGCCGTCATCGTGACCTACCGCGACGCCTACTATCGCTACCATCCGGAGGTCGTCGAAACGCTGTCACTGACCCTCAAGGATGGATCCCTCAGCGTCGATCGCACGCGTTTCACGGGCGGCGTCGAGCGCGAACGCGAGTCGTTTAGCGCCTTGCGCCGCTAGCTCAGCGCAAGGGATTTAGGCGGCAACCCCGGGGCGGCTCCTGGACCGCGAATTCCAGATATTTGCCCACATAGTACTGGCCGAGTCCACGGACCTTCGGGTTCAGCGAGAAGTACGGCCGTCAGCCAGGCGTTCGCGCAGACGCACCGACGATTTCCCGCGCGATGATTGATGCGCCCATAATCCGGCCGCTGATATCATTCACCGGGGAAATGGTTATAGACAGGTTCAGCAAGGAACCATCCTTGCTGACTCTTATGGTTTCAAAATGGTCCACGCGCTCACCGAGCCGAATCCGCTCAAGAATCTCCTCCGCTTCCTTCTGCCGGTCCTTCGGAATTATGAATGTGACCGGCTGACCGATCGCCTCCTGGGCACCATACTGTAACAGGCGCTCCGCACCGTGGTTCCAACTGGTGATGATTCCGTTGAGGTCTTTGCTGTAAATCGCATCGGCCGACGAATTGACGATCGCGCCCAACAAAGCTGAGGACTGTTCCGCGCGCTTACGCTCGGTAATGTCGTTAAAAATAACCGCGAGACGGCGATTGCTTCCGTCGTTAACCCGGAAAGCGTATACGTCGAATACGCGCTGAAGGACGCCGTTGACGCGCTCGAACCTGCTCGGCTGTCCGGTTTTGAGAATCGACTCGTAAGTGAGGAGGAAGTCGAAGTCGTGAGGCGCGCCCTGAAGCACTTGCCGGACGGTCTTACCGACGACGCCGCTTATGCCGGATTGCGCTGTGAAGGCAGGATTTACTTCGACATAGCGAAAATCGACGGGCCCGCCTGCCTTGCCCTCGGTCCTTTCAAGTATGCAAAAGCCCTCATCGATTGACTCGAAGAGCATTTGGTAGCGCTTCTCGTTTTCGAGCGCGCGACTTTTTTGCATGCGAGCCTCGTGAACATCGGTGAAGGAGATCACCACGCCGCCGACTTTTCCTTCGATGCCCATGTAGGGCGCGATTCTTATGAGAAAGAAGCGGCCCTCATTGTCCTCCGCCTCGACTTCTTTGGGAGTTCGCGTCTTAAGCACCTCGGCCGCATTCCTCAGCAACTCTTCCTTTTTGAGATTGATGAACAAACGACCCAGAGGATGCCCGACGTCCGCCGGGATCAAATTGATCAGCCGCGACAGTTTCGAGGTGAATTGCCGAACGTTCAGGTCCAGATCCGTGAATACGAGGGGAACGACGGTATTCTCGAATAAGTTTCGAAGCTCGTCTCTGGTCCTATTTAAATGGTCATTTCTGCTACGCAATTCGGAGCCCATGATGCGGAGCTCTTGATTGAGCGACTGCATATCTAAGCTGGAGGACACCGGCTCCTGATCGCCGACTTTCTTCCGCGCCTTCACCGCGGCGATCGTCGGGCGATTCGTTTCGGAACGCGGTTGAGACGGCGAAGTAGGCCGTAATTTCTTGCTCATAGTAGCCTCTTAAAGTCGAACTTGCTTATTTGCGGTCCGGAGGGATAACAAAAAAGCCCTCCATCGCTGGAGGGCTTTTATCTGTCGTCAACGACGGTTCGCGTCAAGATTGGCTGCGGGACTAGGACTCGAACCTAGAAAAGCGGATTCAGAGTCCGCTGTGATACCATTTCACCATCCCGCAATGGTCCTACTATTATAGCACTGACCAAGCGGGCGCGCCAGACCGGGCCGCCTTAAAAGCTTCGACGGCCAGCCACCCCGTCCAGACGAGCAGGAGCGGAATCCCGAGCGGATGGTGGTGAAAAGACGCGCCCCAGTTCCCCCTCATCGCGGCGACGACCGCGTGGCCCATGCCGCAACCGGGACAGCGATGTCCCGTCAGCAGGCGAAACGGGCACAGCACCGTTTCCTCCCCCACGCCCGAGACCGCCTGCGCCGCGCAGAGAAGCCACGCGGCGCCGGCGACGACGGAAAACGGCACGGGGTGTTTCAGCTTCACGCGAGCTTGTTGATCTCGTGCTGGTACACGGCGTCGGTGATGATGGTCAGGCCGAGGCAGGAGAGCACCAGGCCCATCACGGGCAGGTTCGGATTCGCGTCGCGGCCGTTGTCCTTGAGCCACGAGTAAAGATCGGAGCCCATTCGGTACTCGGTGTAGATGTGGTAGAGGCCGCAGGTGACGAGAGACAGGAGCAGCCAAGGCACGAACTTGTACTCCTCGCGGCCGAGCAGGGCGTTCATGGCGAGGAACTGCCGGTAGTTCCAGTAGATGTTGTAGAAGCCGCAGGTGACGAGAGAGAGCACGATGGCCGTCGCGATCTCGATGTTGTGCTCGGACGACAGGGGTTTATCGCTCATGTGTCCCAGTATGCCTGGGCCCCACTCTCCCGTCAAGCCGTCAGCGGGAGGCGACGGGAACCGGCGGGTGGGCGATCGCGCGCCAGGCGTCGCGCGCGGTGTCGGCGAAGACGAACAGGGACAGGTCGTCGGGCGAGATCAGGCCCATGCGCACGAACTCGTCGAAGTCGAGGATCTTGTCCCAGTAGGACTTCTCCCCGACGAGCACGATCGGGACTTTT
This sequence comes from Elusimicrobiota bacterium, assembly GCA_043731745.1. GTDB lineage: Bacteria > Elusimicrobiota > Elusimicrobia > UBA1565 > UBA9628 > GWA2-66-18. Next base: position 8,321 of record JAYTIP010000304.1, read on the forward strand.
TTCATCTTGCGCGTCTGCATCAAGGTGAGGACCTCGAAGAGCTCGTCCATCGTGCCGAAGCCGCCGGGCATGTAGACGAGGCCCATCGAGCCGTGGCGCAGGGCCATTTTGCGCGTGGCGAAGTTCTCGAACTCGAAGTCGAGGCCCGGCGTCGCGTACTTATTGAGGCCCTGCTCCTTGTCGAGGAGGATGTTGTAGCCGACGCTGGGGCCGCCCGCCTCGAAGGCGCCGCGGTTGGCGGCTTCCATGATGCCGGGGCCGCCGCCGGTGACGACGGCGACTTCGCCGCCGCCTTCTTCGGCGACGATGCGGCCGAACTCGCGGGCGATCTCGTAGTACTTTGAAGCCTCAACGGCCTGAAAGGCGGCGTACACGAGGCGCCGCTCCTCGGGGCGCTTGGGCTTCTTGCCGAATTTTTTGATCAGGGCGTCGTACTGGGAGCGGGCGATATCGGCCGGAAGAATGCGTGCGGAGCCGTACACGGTGACGGTCGCCTTCACGCCGGCGGCGCGCAGGCGCTTGGAGGGCTCGGTGATTTCGCGCAGGACGATGCGGGGATCGGGCTGCGGCGATTCGAGGAGAGCGTTGGGAACGAGCATGCGGGCCGTCGAGGGAACGATCGCCTTGGCCTTGGTACCGGGAGCCTGCGAGATGAAGCCGCCGTTCTTGCCGGTAACGATGACGCGATACTCGTCGCCGTTGTGAATCTCGACGCGGTCGAAGCCGACCGTGTGAGTGGCCGCGTAGCCGTTCACGTCTTCTTCGATATGTGACCAGTCGCGCTTGGGGCCGACCACATCGATGGCGACGGCGCCGAGGCCGAGGCGGTGGCGCTGGGAGTGGGCCTTGAGCTGGGCGTCGGCGTGCTCGAGCTGTGTGGTGAGCAGGCCGTCGGCGTGCAGGCTCTTCATCTCGGTGACGACGCCGGCGACGATCAGGTCGGGCGTCTTGCCTTCTTCACGCAGCACGAGCTGAAGGTCGGCGGTGTGCAACTGGATTTTCTTGACGAGGGTCGCCTCGTGAGGCTGGACCTCGGGGAGATGGTCGATGAGGTCGGGGCGGCCGGTCAGGTCGACCGCGCGGAAGTAATTGCCGACGGAGTCGCGGTAGAGGCGCAGGTCGAGCCAGCCGATCTTGTCCCACTTGGTGCGCAACTCGCTGACGAAGTTCGTCGTGTTCGAGGTCTGCGGGATGTACTGACCGGCCTCGGCGGCCGAGCGCACCCGGACGGTGGAAACGCCGTACGCGCCGATCGGCTTTGGAGCGTGCTCGCCGTCGATGAGCGGGGCGGCGCCGACGGAGCCGTCGAACATCGCGCCGGCGGCGTCTTCCCCGCCGACGATGCGGTGGAGGTCTTTGAGCGAGTGGACCGTGTTCGGCCGCTCGTCGCTATGAGAGGCAGCCGCGGCACGCGGCACGAGGGCGGCGGGAATGGCGAAGGCGGGCGAGGCGGACGGGACGGCCGCGGCGGTGATCGCCGAAGGGACGAGCGCGGGGATCGGGGTCAGCGACGGCGCGAGCGACGGGGCGAGCGCGGGTGCTGAGAGACTCGGCGTCAGCGAGGTCGCGAGCGTGTTCGCGAGCGAGGGCGCGGAGATCGAAGGAGAGAGTCCCGAGTTGAGCGTCGGGATGACGGTGGGGACCGCGGCGCCGGCGGAGCCGGGGAGAGAAACGACCTGGGCCGCCGCGTGAAGCGCGGGACCGAAGGCCAGAAGCGCAGCTAACAGCAGGCGCGTTCGCATCTTGAGGAGGATAGCCTCCTATGAAAGGAAGCGCTTGGGCCCTGTGGCCCCGGGTTTTACGGCAAAGGTCCTAGATGCGATAAAGACTTACGAAACGGCATTGTTCCGGGCGCCTCGCGCCCCGCCTTGGCTGAGGCATGACCGTCCTGTGACCACTTTACGCTTGACGAATGACTCAGATCAAATTACTATAGTTAGCGATGCCTAAGATCCTCATCGTAGACGACGACCCCGACTGCGTGGAGCTGCTGTCGATCCACTTGCTGCGCAAAGGCCACGCCGTCGTCGGCGCCAAGGACGGACCCGACGCGCTCGAGCGCGCCGCGTGGGAGAGGCCCGACCTCATCCTCCTCGATCTGCGCATGCCCGCCGTGGACGGAATCCGGGTCATCGAAATCCTGCGCAGCAACGAGCTCACGGCCGCGACGCCCATCGTCTTGATGAGCGCCTCCGACCGCGCGTGGGCGATGCGTCGCCTGGCCGAAGACGAGCTGACGCGCTTTCTCGAGAAGCCCCTCGACTTCGAAAAGCTCGACGCCCTGTGCGACGAGTTCCTGCCCGCCGCGCGCCCCTGATTTCGGCGGGGCTTTCGTCGATAGACGGCGCTCCCGGCAATTTGTTATCCTTTCCTCGTCGCAACCCCAATACCGACGGAGGAAGACCATGGCTTTTTTCATCGGACGCGACCGTGAAGCGCGCCGCGCCTACGGATTCGACGAGATCGCGCTCGTTCCCGGAGACGTGACGGTCAACCCCGACGAGGTCGACACGACACTCCAGCTCGGACACGTCAAGCTCGAAATCCCCTTCCTCGCCTCGGCCATGGACGGCGTCGTCGACACGGAGTTCGCGATCTCGATGGGCAAGCTCGGCGGCCTGGGCGTGCTCAACCTCGACGGCATCAACACCCGCTACGACAAGCCGCGCGAGATCGTCATGCAGATCGCGGGCGCCTCTCCCGACGACGCCACGCGCCTCGTCCAAGACCTTTACCGCCCTCCCGTGAAGGAAGAGCTCATCGCCCAGCGCATCAAGCAGATCAAGATGGCGGGCGTGCCTTGCGCGGTCTCCACCATCCCGCAGAACGCCGAGAAGTACGGCCGCATCGCGATGGAAGCGGGCGCCGACATCTTCGTCGTGCAGTCGACCGTGACCACGGTCCGCCACAAGGCCACCAAGTACAAGGTCTTCGACGTCGTCGCCTTCTGCAAGATGATGAAGATCCCCGTCATCACCGGCAACTGCGTGACTTACGGCGTGGCCACCGAGCTCATGGAAGCCGGCGTCTCCGGCCTGCTCATCGGCGTCGGCCCGGGGGCCGCCTGCACCTCGCGCGGCGTGCTCGGCATCGGCGTTCCGCAGGTCACGGCGACCGTCGACTGCGCCGCCGCCCGCGACACTTACTGGAAGCGCTCCGGCCGTTACGTGCCGATCATCACCGACGGCGGCATGTCCACCGGCGGCGACATCTGCAAGGCCATCGCGTCCGGCTCCGACGGCGTCATGGTCGGCTCCGCGTTCGCGCGCGCCAAGGAAGCGCCCGGCCAGGGCTTCCACTGGGGCATGGCGACGCCGCACGCCAACCTGCCGCGCGGCACGCGCATTCAGGTCGGCATCACGGGGACGCTCGAGGAGATTCTCTACGGTCCCTCCCGCCTCGACGACGGCTCACAGAACTTGGTCGGCGCCCTGCGCACCTGCATGGGCACGGTCGGCGCCTCCTCGATCAAGGAGATGCAGACCACCGAGATCGTGATCGCGCCCGCGATCAAGACCGAAGGCAAGATTTTCCAGAAGGCCCAGCGCATCGGGATGGGAAAATAAAGTGAAAGTCGCCGCGCCCGAAATCGTGGCCGAGAAGATTCTCATCCTCGACTTCGGGAGCCAGTACACCCAGTTGATCGCGCGCCGCCTGCGCGAATTGGAAGTGTATTGCGAGATTCTCCCCTTCCACGCCAAGAAGGAGCAGATTTTGGCCGCGAAGGCCGCGGGCATCATCCTCTCGGGCGGCCCCGCGTCCGTGCACGAGAAAGGCTCCCCCCGGCCCGACAAGTTCGTCTACGAGGCGGGCGTGCCCGTGCTCGGCATCTGCTACGGCATGCAGCTGCTCGTCGAGCTGCACGGCGGCAAGGTCGTGCCCTCTAAAAAACGAGAGTACGGCCACGCGGACCTTGAGATCGTGGCCGAGAGCCCGTTGTTCGCGGACCTGCCCAAGCACCTGCAGGTCTGGATGAGCCACGGCGACAGCGCGGAGCGCCTGCACAACGGCTTTCGCGTAGACGCGCGCACCGGTTCGGCGCCATACGCCGCGATCTCCGACGAGAAAAAGCGCCAGTACGGCATTCAATTCCATCCCGAGGTCGTGCACACTCCCCTCGGCTCGAAGGTCCTGGAGAATTTCGCGCGACGCATTTGCCGGTTTGAGAAGCGCTTCACCATGGCGGGGCTGCTCGACTCGCAGATCAAGGCGATTCGCGATCAGGTGGGCGACGGGAAGGTCGTGTGCGCGCTGTCGGGGGGCGTCGATTCCACCGTCGCGGCGACGATGATCTCGAAGGCGATCGGGAAGAATCTCTACTGCGTGTTCGTCGACACGGGCCTTCTGCGCCACGGCGACCGGGAGCGCGCGGAGAAGGTTTTGGGTCAAGAGCTGAAGCTCAACCTCAAAGTCGTCGACGCGTCCAAGCTTTTCCTGGGCCGACTTAAAGGCGTTTCGGATCCCGAGAAGAAACGCAAAATCATCGGCAAGACCTTCATCGAGGTCTTCGACAAAGAGGCCAAGCGCCTCAAGGGCGTCGACTTCCTCGCGCAGGGCACCCTCTACCCCGACGTGATCGAGTCCGTCTCCGTTCACGGACCCTCCGTCGTCATCAAGAGCCACCACAACGTTGGCGGCCTCCCCAAGAAGATGAAGCTGTCCTTGGTCGAACCCTTACGCATGCTGTTCAAAGACGAGGTCCGCCGCCTTGGTCGAGAGATGGGTATCTCCCCCGACCTGCTCGGGCTTCACCCCTTCCCAGGCCCCGGCCTCGCGATCCGCGTGCTGGGAGCGGTTACTCCTGCCTTGCTGAACACTTTGAGAAGTGCCGACCTCATCATGCGCGAGGAATTAAAGACTTCCGGCTGGTACGACAAGGTTTGGCAGTCCTTCGTGGTCATTCTTCCTTCAGTCCGATCTGTCGGCGTGATGGGCGACGGGCGCACTTACGAAAACACCGTCGTCGTGCGCTCGGTGGACTCCCGCGACGGGATGACGGCCGACTGGTCGCGCCTGCCGTACGACCTGCTCCAGAAGATTTCGTCCAGAATCGTCAGCGAAGTGAAGGGCGTCAACCGCGTCGCTTACGACATCTCCTCCAAGCCGCCCGCGACGATCGAGTGGGAATGACGACCATGACGACCTCGTCGGTCGACATCAACGGCCTACCGCTGCTGCGCCGCGGCAAGGTGCGCGATGTGTACGATCTCGGCACGATGCTGCTCATCGTCGCGTCGGACCGATTGTCGGCGTTCGATGTCATCCTGCCGACGCCCATCCCGGACAAGGGCAAGATCCTGACCGAGGCGGCGCTGTTCTGGTTCGAACTGACGAAGGATGTCGTGCCGAACCACCTGATCACGGCGGATTTTGACGACATTCAGGGAGTGATGCCGAAGGGCGTCACGCTCGATAAGAACTGGTTTGACGGGCGCATGATGCTGGTGCATAAGGCGAAGCGCGTCGATGTCGAGTGCGTGGCGCGCGCGTATTTGGCCGGTTCGGGTTGGAAGGAATACAAAACCAACGGCAACGTAGTTGGTCACTCGCTTCCGCAGGGACTCGTAGAGGCCGATAAGTTGCCTTCGACAATTTTTACGCCCGCGACCAAGGCTGACGAGGGGCACGACGAGAACATCACGCGCGAGCGCTTGGCCGAGATGGTGGGCAAGCCTTTGGCCGACGAGTTGGAAGGATTAACCCTTCGGGTTTTTAACGTCGCTTCCGAGCACTTAGCTAAGCGCGGGCTTATACTTGCGGATACCAAATTTGAATTTGGGTATATCGACGACGAACTTTGTCTTATCGATGAAATTTTAACCCCCGATTCTTCACGCGTCTGGGAGAAATCTGACTGGAAGCCCGGCAAGACTCCTGACGGGTTCGACAAACAATTCGTCCGCGACTATCTCGAAAAGTCCGGCTGGAATAAGGTCGCGCCCGGCCCGGTTCTTCCTCAGGCCGTCGTCGACGGCACGCTGTCTCGTTATCGCGAATTTTTAACCAAGGTGACACGGTGAGCGTTAAAATCCAAGCCCAGAACACCCACATACTCGAAGTGAAGCTCCGCGGCGAGTTCAACGACGCCGAGGGCGCGGCCGCTCTCGCGCTGCTCAAGGAGCAGGGCCTCGGACAGCTCAAGGATGTGCGCACCGGCCGCCTGTACGAGATCTGCGGCGGGCTGACCGCCAACCAGGCTCAGCAAGCCGGTAAAGATTTGCTGTGCGACGCCGTCACGCAGGAGTTCCGCGTGGTGCCCAACGGGGCCGCGCCGATGAACGGCATGAATTTCTGGCGCGTCGAAGTCTGGCTCAAGCCCACCGTGTCCGATCCCGTCGGGGCCACCGTCATCGAGGCGATCGTCGAGGCGGGCCTGCCCCAGCCGACTTCCGCGCGCTGCGGCCACCTCTATCTGCTCAGCGGCCGCGCCATGAAGCCGCAGATCGAGAAGGCCTTCGCCAAATCTCTCGCCAATCCGCTCATCCAACGCGTCGTCGTGACCGAGGCCCACCCGTGAGCGCGCAAACCCTGACCGCCCCTGAATCCTTCCCCATCCTCGGCAAGTCCGCCAAGGAGTTGCGCGTGCTGGGCAACTCCCGCCACCTCTCGCTGTCCGACGCCGAGTGGGCCGCGATCCAGGCGCACTTTAAGACTTTGAAGCGCGAGCCGTCGCTCGCCGAGCTCGAAACGATCGCCCAGACCTGGTCCGAGCACTGCAAGCACAAGACCTTCACCTCTCCCATCAGGTATACCGAAGGAAAGAAGACGCGCTCGATCAAGAACCTCTTCGCCGAGACCATCGTCGCCGCGACCGAGTCGGTCAAGAAACCCTGGTGCCTTTCCCTCTTCAAGGACAACGCCGGCGTCGTCGCGTTCGGCAAGAAGTGGGCGCTCGCCATGAAGGTCGAGACGCACAACCATCCCTCGGCCCTCGAGCCCTACGGCGGCGCGGCGACCGGCGTCGGCGGCGTCGTGCGCGACATCCTGGGCGTCGGCCTCGGCGCCAAGCCCGTCCTCAACACCGACACCTTCTGCTTCGGCCGCCCCGACTACAAGGGAGCTCTCCCCGAGGGTTCGCACCACCCGACCCGGACTTTGCGCGGCGTCGTCGCGGGCGTGCGCGACTACGGCAACCGCATGGGCATCCCGACGGCCGG
>JAYTIP010000305.1:0-10027 GCA_043731745.1 Elusimicrobiota bacterium
CCCCTTCGATGGTGATGGCACGCACGCGGTTTCCATCGTACTCGACTCCGGTCACCCTTCGGTTCAGACGGATCTCGCCGCCGCTCGCGACGATCCGGCGAGCGGCCTCCTCCCACAGTTGCCCCGGACCGCGGCGGGGGTAAAGGAATTTCTCGGACGACGCCGGCGTCAGCGCGCTGAGTAAAGACAGCGACTTCACGCGTTGGGCGCCCCATTCCGCGCTGATGTCCGCGCAGGCGCGGCCCCAAACCTTTTCGGTGTAGCTCTTGAAGAAGGTCTCGTACAGACGACGCCCGAACCGGCCGACGAAGAACTCCTCGAGATTGCGCGGCGCGTCCGAGGGCGTCAGCTTCGCCCGCGCCCAGCTTAGAGCGATCGCGAGCAGACGCGAAGCCCCAAGAGCCCTGACGGTGCGGACCGAGAGCCCGAGCGGGTAGTCGAAGAAGGCCCCGTCGTAGTAGATGCGCGAGACGCGGGGCCGCACGACGAACGCCTTCTCCGCTCCCGGCTCGGCGCGCGCGACGCGCTCGGTGCTCAGCCGCCGTTTGCTGTTCTGATAGCCGATCTCGACTTCGCCCGACAGGTCGAAGGGCAGCATCGACGACCACCACTCGAGTACGCGGTCGGACTTGGAAAAGAATCGGTGGCCGCCCAAGTCGAGGCGCTTGCCGCCGTGGACGGCCGTGCGCGCGAGGCCGCCCACCTGCGCCTCGGGCTCGACGATCAGCACGCGGTGCGTCCCGCGGGCGAGCAGTTCGTGGGCGAAGGTGAGGCCCGCGGGGCCCGCCCCGGCGACGACGACGAGGGGCTTATCCGCCACGCGCCGCCGGCTTGCGGAACAAGCCCCATTGGGACAGGACGCCGAAGCGCTTCAGTTCGACGGGTTCAAAGCGGGGGACCCGCGCGAAGTCGATCAAGTGGTCGTGCGGGCTCGTGCGACGCTGGCTCAGACCCGCTCCCTCGAGCAGCGCGCAAGCCCAGTCCCATTGGGGCGCGGGCGAAGTCGCGAAGAGGAGGCCGCCGGGCTTAAGCAGGTCGTAAATCTCGTTCCAGCAGGGAACGTGCTCGACGACCTCGAGCGCGAGCACCAGATCGTAGCCGCCCTCGCGCGCGCCGAGCTTGCGCCAGTCGCGAACATCGCCGACGAAGTCGGCGGGGGCCTTCAGGTCGAGAGAGGCGTACTTCACGCCATTACTCTCGAGCGGAGTCTTCAGCTCCGCCGTGCCGGCGCCGATCTCGAGCACGGCGTCCCCCGGGCGGGCGCGCTCGAGGATGAACTCAAGCTTCTGACGGCGGGCGTAATCGCTGAGGAGGGGCATGCTCGACGGGAATTTTACCTCAAATAAGAGGCCCCGGCCTTTCGGCCGGGGCCTTTGTCTCCCTGGTGAGGGAAGAGGGATTTACGGAAGGGCGACTTGGGCGCCGTAGGCGACGACCATGACCTTGACCGGGCCCTTGCCGGCGTTGACGGTGACGAAGCCGTTGTAGGCCTCGACCTGCGCGCCGGTGGCGTCGGTCTTGACGGTGACGGCGAGGCCCTCGGCCGCGCGGATCTCCTTGATCTTGAGCTCGGCGTCGCGGGTCAGGCACTTGCCGTAGATCTTCACGAAGTCGTCGCCGCTGCGGATGTCGCGCACCACGGTCAGCAGCATGCAGCCGTCGATCGCCTTCTGCAGGGTGCTCAGCGAGGCGGGGGCGAGCTCGTCCTTGGTCATGACCTTGACCACGTGGCCGAGCAGGCGGCCCTGGCGGCGGGAGAGCGAGGCGACGAGGTCGCGGTGGCCCTTGGAGCCGGCGACGAGGTCGGTCTTGATGAGCAGCCCGGCCTTGGCGGGTTGGCCGTTCTGCGCCGCGGAGAGGAAGCCGGGCTCGGCGATCGCCTTGGCGGAGTAGTTCTTGGCGACGGCCTCGAGGCACGGGTTGACGAGGTCGCTGGCCTCGTCGAGGTTGAACGGGCGGATCGTCTTGATGTCGAGGACGCCGCAGGCGGGAATGCCCGCGAACGCGTCTTCGGCGACGAAGGGGTGAAGTGAGTTTTCGACCTGGGATTCGAACTGCTGAGCGCTGACGACAGTGGCGGCGGCGAGAGCGGCGAGGACCAGGAAGGTTTTCTTCATGAGCCTATGATGCCCGAAAGGCCTATGTCACCTTTAGGACTTTCGTCAACCCGCGAGGTTGATCCAGATCAAATGAGAAGTTGTGACGCGGCGACGACGGCCGTTAGAACTTGACGACCGGCGCTTTCGCCGCTTCGGGCGCCGCGGAGAAGTACGGGCGATCCTGGAAGTGGCCGAAGCCGGCCACGAGCGAGCCGGGGAACATCTTGATCGCGGTGTTGTAGGCCTGAGCGGCGTTGTTGAAGTCCATGCGCGCGACCGTCACGCGGTTCTCGGTGCCCTCGAGCTGAACCTGCAGATCGCGAAAGCCCTGGGTGCTCTTGAGCTCCGGGTACTTTTCGACGACGACCATCAGGCGCGAGAGCGCCGAGGTCAGGCCGCCCTGGGCCTCCTCGAACTTCTTGAACGCCGCGGGGTCCTCGAGCACGCCCTTGCCGAGGGTGACCTGGCCGACTTTGGCGCGGGCCTCGACGACGGCGGTCAAGGTTTCCTTCTCGAACTTGGAGGAGCCTTTGACGACTTCGACGAGATTGGGGACGAGGTCGGAGCGGCGCTGGTACTGGTTCTCGACCTGAGCCCACGCGGTCTTCACTCCCTCGCTCTTGCCCACGATCCCGTTGTAGGCGCCGACGGCCCAGAGGGCGACGACGAGAACGGCGAGCGCAAGGGCACCGAGGACGGCCGCGATGATTTTCATGTCTCGATTATATATCACTTCCAGCCGGAGCAGCGCTTGGTGACCCATTGATAGAGGTCGGGGCGGTCGAGCTCCTTCTGCGCCGCGGCGAGGTCCTCCTTATACTTGTCGTAGACCGGGGTGACGACCTTGCGGATCTTGGCGTTGAGCGCGGCCTCGGCGGCCGCCTGATCCTCGGTCTCCAGTGGATTTCCTCGCGCGGGCAGCCACTTGGCGTCCGTCAGCGCGGCGCGGATTTCCTCGGCGGCGGCGGCCAGGCGTTCTGCGTGAACGCGCTCGTGCTCGCGCTCGTGGACCAGGATCGCGTCGTACTCGCAGGAGCCCTCGGGGTATTCGAGGGGGACGATGATGCTCACCGAAGCGGGCGTCAGGTCGATGCCGACCTCCTCCATCCAAACGCAGGTGCGGCCCCGCGAGGGCTGGAAGCGCGCGCGCGAGCTGAAGCGAAGCTGATGGTCGACCTCGGTCAGGCCCTGCGTGCGGCCGCCGGACAAAGACGGCGCGGCGGCGCGCTTGGCGAGGGCGGCCAGGTCTAAGTCGCGGCGCAGGACCGCCGGGACGGCGTCGGCTCGCACGCGCACGAATGTCGAGCGGTCAAAGGAGGGACTATGAGGACAAACGGCGCCGTCGCCGTTTGGGCGCTTGCAGGAGGCGAGCAGAAGGGCGGCGGCCAGGGCGAGGCGCACGGCCTCAGTATTTCACGCGGTGCAGCTCGAAGGTTTTTCCGCCGAGTTCGACGGAGCGCGCGTAGGCGCGCTTGATGCGCGGGGGCAACTTCTTGGCGACGTCGCCGGAGATGAGGATTTCCTCGGCCGAGGCGAGGTCCTCGCCCACTTTCGAGGCGATGTTGACCTTGTCGCCGAAAATTCCGTCCTTGAGTCGCAGGATCTTGCCGTGGCTCAAGCCCATGCACAGCTGGAACTGGTCGCGGTCGGTCTTGCCCTTGTTGAATTTGACGAGCATCCTCTGAGCCGCGATTGCCGCGTCCACGCCTTTGACGGGCTTGTCGAAGACGGCCAGAAGATTGTCGGCCCCGCGCGAGATGACGGTGCCGCCGTGCCGGTCGACGATGGGCTCGACGCGATCGTAAACGTCCGTCATGACCGCGAGAAATTGCAGGATGCCGTAGGAGTGGGTCTTGCGCGTGAAGCCCGAGGAGTCGCACATCATGATCGTCAACTCGCGCACGCACTCGTCCTCGATCTTGCGGTCGATCGTGTCGGCGTTGGCGCGGGTTCGGCCCCGCAGTCGCTGAAAAAGGCCTTCGGTGGTGGGCAGGCCGGCGACGTCGCTCGTGGGCTTCTTTTTCATGGCGGGATTTTAGCATGTCGAACGCGGGGGTGGGACCTTTGGCGCCCTTGCCTGGGTCTCCTGGCTCTTACGCCGGCCTGGTCGTCCACGCTACAATTGACTGACCGATTTCCCGGAGGCCTCTTGAAATACGCCGCCCTCGCCTTGCTGCTGGCCGTGCCCGCCGTCGCGCAGAACCGCGCCGCTGAAATCGATTTCCAGAACTCTCTCGAGGAAGCCCAGGCCGCCGCGAAGGCCTCCACCGCGAAGCAAGCCGCCGTCGAGCGCGCCATCGTCGCGATGAACGACGGCCCCGAAGCCGGCGGCGCCGTCGTGACCTACCTGCGCGACCACGGCGTTACCGTGCGCGTCGCCGCCCAGGCCGAGGCCGTGAAGACCACGATGAGCAACGGCAAGGCCGTGATCACCCTCTCCGACGCCCTTCCCGCCTTCCCGCGCGTGTACGCCCCGCTCATCGCGAAGGAAATCGCCGCGATGATGTACGCCGACATGCCCGCCTGCGCCGAGCGCTCCTACATGCGCCGCGCCGTGGCCGCCCGCGTCTGGACCGAGCTCGGCGGCGAGCCCGCGAAGCTGCCCGTCGTCGAGGGCACCAGCGGCGACAAGGTCTCCGCCGTCAGCGACGAGATTTCGGTCTGGGCCGACAAGGGCGGGGCCGAGATGGCGCTGTACCGCATCAGCCAGGCCGAGAAGCTCGCGACCATCCCCGAGCTCACCGACAAGGCCGACGCCTCCGCGAAGGCCAAGCTCGACGCGGCCAACGCCCGATTCGTGGCCTTCCTCATCGACGAGAAGCCCGCCCGCCAAGCCGCCGGCCTCCGCTAAAGCCGGCTTTTCTCGGTCGCGATCTCGCCCAGGATCTTGAGCGCCAAGGCGTTGCGCGGCGCGGACTTGAGCCCGTCGTTCAAGACGGCTTCGGCCGCCTCGTAGCTTTGCCGGGCCCCGGCGCCGTTTCCGAGCTCGGCGTACGCGCGCGCGACGGCGAGGTGCGCCCACGCCAAAGAGCCGTCGAAGGCCGTGAAGCCTCCGGTCCTTCGCAAGGTGATCGTCTCGAGCCGGATCGTCTCGACGCAGCGCGCCTGGAATTCGCGCGCCGGATGAAGGCTGTGGGACGCCCGGTCGAGGTCGCCGAGCTCGATCCAAAGGCGGCCCGCCACGCGGAAGGCCGCCTCCTGGCTCCATAGCGGCGCGTCCCAGGCGGCTTCCTGCAGACGCTCGGCGAAGGCCGCGGCCGCTGCGGCGTCGCGGCGCGCGCGGGCGAGCTCCGTGAGGCGGCGCAGCGCGTCGAGGTTCTCGGGGTCAGAGGCCAACGCGCGCGTCGCGTCCGCCTCGGACGGCTCCGCCAAGGGGGGCGACGCGGGCGCGGAAGTCCACGCCGGTACCGTCGCGGGCCGCGCGCGTTTGAGCTCGACGAGCGCCTCCAGCGCGGCGAGATCGTCGGGGTCGGCGTCGACGGCACGGCGGAAGGCGGCGGCGGCCCGCGCGTCGTCGCCGAGCGCGGACCAGAGCCGCGCGACGAGGCGGAAGGCGGGCGGTCGCAGCCAAAAGGGCTGGGCGGCGGCGGCGCGCTCGGCGCGCGCGGCATAAGACGCGTCTTTCGAAAGACGCGTCAAGCCGTCGAGGGAGTCGAGGTCATTTTCGTCGGCGGCCAACGCCGCGAGATAGCTCGTTTGCGCGCCGGCTCGGTCGCCGAGATCGAGCTTGATCCCCGCGGCGAGCGAGAACGCGGCGGCGCGGCGGCCGGGGATCTTCTCGGCGGCGGCGGCGCGGTCCGCGTAAAGGAGCGCCGTCTCCGGACGCTCGCGCACGGCCAGGGCCATGCCGTACGAAGTCTTCGCGTCCGAGGGATCGCTCTTGAGCAGTTTGGCGAACGCGCGCTCGGCCCCGGGAGCGTCGCCGAGCAATAAGCGGATTTCGGCGCCGGTGCGGAGGTCGCCGCAGCGTTCGGCGGCGTCGCGCGCGTCGCTCAGGCGCAGGCGGCTGAGCAGAGAGGCTTTGGAGCCGCAGGCGGGAGGAGACTCAGGCTCTTCGCGCGCGGGCGCCGAAGCGCACGACGAGAGCAGGGCGATCAGCCCGAGAAGGGCGGCGCGTTCAGCGAACAGCGACGCGGCCGGCCGGCGCGGGCTCGACGGCATCCGGCGTGCTCCGGATCTTCTCGATCAGGCCCTTGCCGATCAGAGACTCGATCGAATCCGCGTACGCGGGCTTGAGCGCGGTCTCGAAGGCGCGGCGGCCCGCCTCGGTCAGGCGCACTTGGCGCACGCCGCGAGCCGTCACGGCGCGTTTGGCGCTCTCGTTGAGGTCGATGGTCTTGGCGCGCTCCACGATCCCCGCGGCGCGCGAGGCGTTCTTGATCAAAGTGCGGTACTCCGCCGGCAGGCCATTGAAGAACTTCTCGTTGACGTAGGTCATGCTGACGAGGTAAGTGGAGCCGGCGAGGTTGACCGTCTTGAAGCTCTGGTCGAGCTTCTCGCGGTCGAAGTTGCGCCAGGTCACCACGACGGCGTCGAGGGCGCCCTCTTTCGCGAGGCGGTTGATGCTTGAGAGCTTGTGCTCGATCGCGACGGGCGTCGCGCCGAGGCTCTTGAGCCAGGCGTCGTTGACCTTGTCGCCGTACACGCCGACTTTCAGGCCTTTGAGGTCCTCGGGGCGGCGAAGCTCGCGACCCGTCGTCGCGACGGCGCTGGCGCCGCCGCTATAAGTGAAGGAGAGGCCGACGATGCCGTTCTTGCGCAGGCCGTCGAGCAGGTCCGCGCCGACGGGACCTTCGAGCACGCCTTCCATGTGGCGGTCGTCGCGCAGCAGGTACGGCGCCTCGAAGGCCATGAGGCGCGGGTCGACGGCGCTGACGACGTCGGTGAAGGAGTGGCCCATTTCGACCTCGCCGCTCGCCACCTTGGCGGCGATCGAGGAGGAATCGTTGGCGTCCGGAGCGGCGGTGACGATCTCGACGGAGATGTCGCCCTTGCTGCCCTTTTCGACGGCCTTCTTGAAATCGGCGGCCGCCTCTTCGAAGGCGTCGAGGTTGGGATGTCCGAGGTACCAGTGAATCTTGTACTTCGCGGCGTGGCTGGGGGAGGCGGCGACGGCGGCGAAAAGCACGGCGAGCACGGCCGCTTTGATTCTCATGGTTCTATCCCCCCGGCGAAGTCCTATCAAGCCTATATAGCAGGAAGACGCGGGTAAATCAATAGGACGGTTCCCGGGAATGATAGACTCTCCGCCGATGGCGAAACAGGTCAAAAAGCGCAAGCTCCGCCGCGGCCTTCCGGTCACGGCTTTCAAGCTCGACAACGGGATGACCGTGGTCGTGCAGGAAGACCGTTCCGCGCCTCTGACCGCCGTTTCCATCACCTACCGGGTCGGTTCCCTCGACGAAGAGAAGGGCCGTGCGGGCTTCGCCCACCTCTTTGAGCACCTGATGTTCCAGGGAACGAAGAACCTGGCTCCGAACGAAGTCTCCCGCCTCGTCGAGTCCCACGGCGGCGTGGACAACGCCTACACGATGAAGACGAACACGACCTATCACGAGGTCGTGCCCTCGAACGCGCTCGAGTCCGTGCTGTGGGCCGAGGCGGACCGCATGCGCGGCTTGCTGATCTCGGAGCGCGAGCTCGCGGTCGAGAAGCAGGTCGTGCTCGAAGAGTTGCGTCAGACCTACCTCAACCAGCCTTACCGCCGCGCGACCGACGCCGTGATGAGCTCGCTCGCGTTCACGAAGTGGGAAAGCTCGCATCCGACGATCGGCGACGCGGAGGACATCCGCGCGGCCTCGCTCGAGGACGTGCGCAAGTTCTACGACCGCCACTACGCTCCCAACAACGCCGTGCTCGCCATCGCGGGCGACGTCTCGCCCGTCGAGGCGCGCAAGCTCGTCAAGCGTCTGTTCGGGCCGATTCCGCGACGCCAGCGCCAGCGTTCGCTGGATCTTCAAGAGCCCGCGCTCAAGGGCGAGCGCGTCGAGACGGTGTCCGATCCTCTCGCCAAGACGCCGCTGACCGTCATCGGCTGGCATACGCCTGAGCGCGGCTCGCGCGACTGGTGGGCGCTCACCGCGATGATGACCGTGCTCGGCGGCGGCGAGGACAGCCCGCTGCACGAGAAGCTCGTCAAGGACGACCGTCTCGCGGTCTCCGCGGGCGGTCACATCCCCTACTGGGCGAGCCATGTGGCCGCGCGCGGGCCGGACATGCTCGCCTTCTTCGTCTCCGGGCGACTGGGCGTCGGGCACAAGGCCGTGACCGAAAGTCTGGATAAAGTTCTTGATCGCTTTTATAAAACCGGGCCGACCGCCGAGGAGCTCGCGCGCGCCAAGACCCAGATCGAACGCTCTTGGCTCGAAGGCCAGCAGTCCTTGGTCGACCGCGCGCAGACCTTGAGCTCGTATGTCGCGCTCGTGGGCGATCCCGACGGGTTCTGGAAGGACCTCGACTCGTTGCTTAAGATCACGCGTCACGATTGCGTGCGCGCCGCGCGTCGCTGGATGCGCGCGCGCGGACGCATCGTCATGCAGGTCGAGCCCGGCACCCCCGTCGACGCCGCGCCCGAGCCGCCCGCCCCGAAGACTCCGCCGGAAGAAGCGCGCGTCCCGGGGCAGTCGCCTCCCGCGCCCGGACCCGCGCGCTTCGCGCGCGCCCCCGAGATCGTGAAGGCGGCGTTGCCCAACGGCCTCACGCTCTGGCTCGCGCGCGACCGGCGCCTGCCGCTCGTCGAAGCGCGCCTCGCCTTGCGCGCCGGCCGCGTGCACGAGACGCCGGGCCAGGAGGCGCTCGCTCAGGCCTCCGAGGAACTGCTCATCAAGGGCCGCGAAGGAGAGGACGCCGCCGCCGTCGCGCGCGCCTACACCTCGCTCGGCTGGTCGCTCGGCGCGTCGTGCGAGGCGGAGTGGCTGAAGCTGTCGGCCTCCGGGCTCTCCCGTAATTTAGCGCCCTTCCTCGATCAACTCGCCAAGACTTTGACGGCCGCCAGCTACCCGGAAGACGAAGTGGAGCTGTGGCGCGAGAACGCGCTCGAGGACCTGATCTCACGCCGCGCCCAGCCGCATTTCCTGTCCGAGGAGCGCCTGCGCGCCGAGCTGTTCCCCGGCCATCCGTACGGCCGCGGCGCGGCCGACGAGAAGTTGATCGCGGCGGTGGACTCCGCGCGCATGCGCGCCTTCCACGCCGCGCGCCTTCGCCCCGACGGCGGCCACCTCGTCCTCGTCGGCGACTTCGATCCCGGAGAGGCCGCCAAGGCCCTGGAGCGCGCGCTGTCGGGTTGGAAGGCCGGCAAGGCCGCGCTCGAGGCGCCGCCCTTGCCCGACGCCGGCGCGGGGCGCACGATCATCGTCGATCGCCCCGGCTCCGCGCAGGCGAGCCTCGTCGTCGCGCAGACCGCGACGGCCGGCCCGAAGGACCCGGACTACATGTCGCTGGCACTGGCCAACCACGTCCTCGGCGGCACGGCGAACTCCCGTCTGTTCGAGAATCTGCGCACCCGTCACGGTTACACCTACGGCGCCTACTCCTCGATCGAGCTGTACGGCCGCGGCCTCGTCTGGTCCGCCGCGGCTGATTGCCGCACCGAGGTCGCACGCCCCGCGCTCGATGAAATCCTGGCCGAAGTGCGCGAGCTTTGCTCGAAAGAGATATCGCAAGCGGCGCTCGATAACTCCCGGCGCCATCTGCGCGGGCTGTTTTTAATGCGCTTGTCGTCTCTCGAGCGCGTGACCGGCTACTTGTCGTCGGTGGCCGAGACCGGACGCGATCCGCGCGAGACGATCGCGCAGTACGAGCCGCGGCTGGCGGAGGCCACGCCCGCATCCGCCCTCGCCGCGGTGCGCTCGCGCTTGGACATGAAGAAGATGATCACCGTCGTCGTCGGGGATGCGGCCGCCCTCAAGAAGTCGCTCGCCGGAATTTAG
>JAYTIP010000306.1:0-3217 GCA_043731745.1 Elusimicrobiota bacterium
TTTCAGCGCGAGCGCGCCCTCGCGTGGACCCCGGGCAGCCCCACGAAACTCGAGCAGGCGTACCGGCTCTACACGCTCGCCCTCGCCGGCAAGCCCGAATTAGGGGCGATGAATCAGCTCCGGGAGGACGCGCAGCTCAAAGGCCTGACGCGCTGGCTCCTGGCCGGCGCCTACCAGGCCGCCGGCGTGACGGAAGCCTCCGACGCTCTGGCGCAGAGCACCGAGATCGTCGTGCCTTACGGTCAGGAAGGCGGCCAGAACTTCCCGTCTCCGCTGCGCGACAAGTCGTTGGTCCTCCAGATGCTGACCTTGCGCCGGGAGTTCGACCGGGCCAAGCCCTTGGCCGATGAGGTCACCGGCGCCCTCGTCTCCGAGCAGTGGCACCACACCCAGGCGCTGGCCCAGTCCTTGATGTCCTTGTCGCGTTACTACGGCGAGCAGGAGGGCGAGCGCGGCTTCACTTTGGAGTCCTCGGTGAACGGCTCCGCCGCCGTCGCCGTCGCTTCGAACGAGCCCGTCAAAAAGTTCCGCTTGTCCGGATTCCCGGACGGCGGGTCCGTGGTCGCCGTGCGCAACACGAGCCCGCGCAAGATCTACGTCGCCGTGGTGACGCGCGGGATCAGCGCGGCGGGCGAGGAAAAGACGGCCTCCCACGGCCTCGAGATCACGGTGGATTATAAAGACGCCCAAGGCCGTCCCGTGGAGCCGGCGCGGCTGCTCCAAGGCCAGCAGCTCACCGCCGTCGTCACCGTGAGGAACCTCGTGCCGCGCAAGGTCGACAACATCGCCCTGGCGTTCCTGGCCCCGGCGGGCTGGGAGATCAACAACGCCCCTTGGGCGGGCGCCGGCGATACGAAGCTCGACTACCAGGACGTGCGCGACGACCGCGTGCTCTCGTTCTTCGGCCTCGCGGAGGCGGGTGCCATCTCGATCCCGCTCAAGTTCACGGCCGCCTACCAGGGCCGCTTCTATCTGCCGGCCGCCGTCGCGGAGGCCATGTACGAATCGACGCTCAACGCGAACTCGGAGGGGCGATGGATCGCCGTGGACTCCGGGCGCTGATCCTCCTCGGCCTGCTCGGGGCACCGGCGGGCATATTCCGGGCGCTGCCGGCGGTCCGCTTCCCGGAAGTTTGGTCGCCGGTGCTCTTCGCCCGCGGAGGAGAGCTGCTCGACGCCCGGGTCGCCGCGGACGGGCAATGGCGCTTTCCGCCCTCGAGCGCGGTCGCGCCCAAGTTCGAGGCGGCGCTCCTCGTCCAAGAAGATAAAAGATTCTATGCCCACCGCGGCGTCGACATCGCGGCCCTCGTCCGCGCGGCGAAGCTCAATCTCGCGCGCCGGCGCGTCGTCAGCGGCGGCAGCACTTTGACGATGCAGGTCGTGCGCCTCTCGCGCCGCGACCCGCCGCGGACCTTCGCCGAAAAGTTTTATGAGATGGCGCTCGCCCTGAAGCTGGAGAGGGCGCTCTCGAAGAAGAAAATCCTCGGCTTGTACTGTGAGCGCGCGCCGTTCGGCGAAAACGTCGTCGGGCTCGAAGCCGCCTCCTGGCGGATCTTCGGACGCGCCCCGGAGCGCCTGAGCTGGGCCGAAGCCTCCGCCTTGGCCGTGCTGCCGAATAATCCGGCCTTCGTGCACGCGGGGCGCAACCGCGAGACGTTCCTCAAAAAGCGCGACCGCCTCCTGCGCGCGCTGCGCGCCGCCGGCAAGCTCGACGACCTCGAGCTGTCGCTGGCGCTGCGCGAGCGGCTGCCGGAAACTCCGCGCCCGTTCCCGCACCTGGCCCCCCATCTGCTCGCGACTTTAAACGCCCGCCGCGGCTCCTCGCGGCCCCGGTTCGACACGACGCTCGACGCGCGCCTGCAGAAAGACGCGGTTGAGATCGTGGCGCGACGCTCCGAGGCGCTGGGCAACCGCGGGATCAAGAACGCCGCCGCCGTGATCCTCGACAACCGGGACGGTTCGCTTCTCGCCTACGTCGGCAACAGCAAGGTTCATGACTATGAAAGCTCGGGCTATGCCGTCGACATCGCGCGACAGCCGCGCAGCACCGGAAGCGTCCTCAAGCCCTTTTTGTACGCGTCGATGATGCAGGCCGGAGAACTTCTGCCGGAGACCTTGATCGCCGACGTTCCCACGCAGTACGACGGCTTCACTCCGGAGAACAACGACCGGCGTTATCGCGGTGCCGTGCGCGCGAAGGAGGCGCTGGCCAAGTCCCTGAACGTCCCGGCGGTCCGGCTCTTGCGCGAGCACGGCGTGGCGCGTTTTCACGGAGAGCTGACGTCGTGGGGCTTCTCAACGCTCAAGCGCTCCGCCGATCAATATGGCTTGACATTAATACTGGGAGGCGCGGAAGGCACGCTCATGGACATAACGAGGATGTACTCAGGTCTGGCCCGGACGGCGGCCGACCTAGAAGCGCCGGAGGCGCCGCTGGCGGGCATCGGGCCCGGGGCGGCCTGGATGACTCTCGAAACGCTGCTCGACGTCGTGCGTCCGGAGGAAGAGGCCCCGTGGCGGAAATTTTCGAGCGGCCAGCGCATCGCCTGGAAGACGGGAACCAGCGTGGGCTATAGAGACGGGTGGGCTCTTGGCGTCGATGCCACCCACACCGTCGGCGTCTGGACCGGCAACGCCTCCGGAGAAGGACGCGCCGACCTCACTGGCACGGGCGCCGCCGCGCCGATCCTCTTCGATCTCTTTCGCCGGCTGGGACCCGGCGGCTGGTTTACGCGGCCCGATCTCGACCTGACGAAAATCCAAGTCTGCCGCGACGACGGCCGTTTGCCCGCCGGGGGCTGCGCCGTGGAGACGGTCTGGGCCCCCGAGGGCGCGCCGTATCAGACGGCCAGTTCCGCCCACGCGACCGTCCATCTCGATCCCGCCAAGCCCCTGCGGGTGCACGCCGGCTGCGAAAGCGTCTCGCGGATGCGCCACGCCGTTTGGTTTTCGCTGCCGCCGGTGCAGGAGTTCTACTACCGCCGCCTGCATCCGGAATACCGCCCGCTTCCTCCCTGGCGCTCCGACTGCCGCGGCCCCGACGCCGACAGCCCGGTCGCGTTCATCTATCCGCACGCCGAGGCGAACCTCTACATCCCCGTCGAGCTGGACGGCGAAAAGGGCCGGACCGTGTTCGAGGCCGCCGACACGAGACCCAACGCCGTGCTGCATTGGCACTTGGACGGGCGCTACTTGGGAAGCACGGAGACGATTCATCA
>JAYTIP010000307.1:0-5958 GCA_043731745.1 Elusimicrobiota bacterium
CGCTGCGCAAGCTGCTGGAAGGCATGCCTCCGATCCACACCCTCGAGGACTACGCGCCCTCGCTGACCACCCGCGTCTACGATTCCAAGGGCACGGTCATCTCGGAGCTGTCGATCGAGAAGCGCGCCTTGCTTCCTTTGTCCAAGATCCCGGTCGACCTTCAGAACGCGGTCATCGCGGTCGAGGACGACGCCTTCTTCAAGCATTGGGGCATCTCGCCGAAGGGCATGCTCCGCTCGGCGGTGCGCAACCTCATCGCCCGGCGCGTGGTGCAGGGCGCGTCCACGATCACCCAGCAGCTCGCGAAGCAGATCTTCCTCAAGCCCGAGCGCAAGTTCACCCGCAAGATCCGCGAGGTCCTGCTCGCGATGCAGATCGAGCGTAATTTTTCCAAGCCCGAGATTCTCCAGCTCTATTTGAACCAGGTCTATTTCGGCGAGGGCGCCTACGGCGCCCAGGCCGCGGCCCGCAACTACTTCGGCAAGGAAGTCTCCGAGATGACCTTGGCCGACTGCGCCATGCTCGCGGGCCTCATCCGCGCGCCGCGCGCCAACTCTCCCTTCTTCAAGCCCGAGAACGCGCGCAAGCGCCGCTCCGTCGTCCTGCAGCGTATGCTCGACGAGAAGCTGATCACCAAGGCCGAGGGCGACGCCGCCAACGCCCAGCCCATCCCGCTCGTCAAACCCCTCGGCTTCGACTCTCAGGCCCCGTTCTTCGTCGAGCATGTGCGCCGCAAGCTCGAGCAGAAATACGGCACCGCCGCCGTCTGGCGCGGCGGCTTGAAGGTCTATACCACCCTCGACCTCGACATGCAGAAAAAGGCCGAGGCGGTCATGGAGAAGGCCCTCACCGAATTCGACGCCAAAGCCCAGGTCGAGCACGAAAAGAAGATCAAAGAGGCGCTCGCGACCGGTGAGCCCCTGCCGCCCGAGCTCTCCACCGCTCCGCTCGCCAAAGTCCAGGGCGCCTTCGTCGTCGTCGACATCAAAACCGGCGCGGTGCGCGCCATGATCGGCGGCCGCGACTCCCACTTCAACCGCGTCACGCAGGCCAAGCGCCAGCCCGGTTCCACCTTCAAGCCCTTCGTGTGGGCCGCGGCCCTAGGTTCGGGCATGACCGCCGCCTCGATGGTCGACGACACGCCGCTCGCCTTCTACTTCGACGGCCGCGACTGGCGGCTGCTCGAGGGCGCGACCGACCAATACTCGATCAACTTGGCGACCCAGCCCTTCGCGGCTTCGCCGGACTTCAAGATCTGGGTTCCCGGCAACTACGACGGCAAGTTCCTGGGCCGCATCACCTTGCGCAAAGCCATCGCCGACTCGCGCAACATCTCCTCGATCAACCTCATCACCCAGGTCGGTCCTCCGCTCGTCGTCGAGCTCGCCCACCGCGCGGGTATTCGCTCCGACCTCGAGCCGGCCCCGGCTCTCGGACTCGGCTCCTCCGTCGTGACGCCTCTCGAAATGACCGCCGCCTTCGGCACCTTCGCCAACGGCGGCATCTCGGTCACTCCATACACCTTAGACCGCGCCGAAGACGCCGCGGGCAAGCAGCTCGAGGGTCACATTCCCTCCGACAAAGAAGCCATGACGCCTCAGCTCGCCTACCTCGTCACGAACCTCCTCAAAGGCGTCGTGCAAAACGGCACCGGCCACACCGCCGCGCGCTTAAACCGCCCGATCGCCGGCAAGACCGGCACCTCCAACGACAACCGCGACCTGTGGTTCATCGGCATGACGCCCGACCTCGTCGCCGGGGCCTGGATGGGCTACGACGACTTCCAATCCCTCGGTCGCAAGGACTGGACGGGCGGCTCGACCGTGGCACCCTGGTGGACCGAGATCATGGGCGAGATCCTCAAGGACTACCCGAAACGCGACTTCCCCGCGCCGCCGGGCATCGTATTCGCCACGATCGACAAGGTTCAGGGCGCGCTCTATCAGCCCGCGTGCCCGAAGGCCAACAAATTGCTCGAAGCGTTCGCGCAGGGCACCGAGCCCAAGGAATACTGCGATCCGAACCGGAAGGGGCCGCTCGCGATCGAGGTCTCCACCGAAACCTTGAACACGACAGCACTCCCCGACGGCGGCTACGGTAAGTCGACGGCGACGCTCGTCGTTCCCGGCGAGGTTCCCGCGCTTCCTCCGCCTCTTCCCACCGACGGCGAGCTCGAAGCCGCGCCCGCGCCCGACGACGGCAACGAGTAGTTAGAGCGCGGCGAGAGCCCGCGCGGCGCGCTTGTCGAACTCTTGCGTGAGCGTCCTTCGCTCCGCGTCCGTCAGGAACAATGACTCAAGACCGCCGCGCGCCACCTTAACGAGATCGTGCGGTGAAAAGCGTAGCTCGTTGTACAAAGTGCGGTACTCGTGCGTGAGATCGACGCCGAACACGCCGGGATCGTCCGTCGACAGCGAGACCTTCAGGCCCCGGTCGAGCCACTCCTTGATAGGGTGGTCCTGGTAGCTCTTGATCGCTCCGGTCCGTAAATTGGAAGTCAGGTTGGCTTCGAGCGTCACGCCCTGGTCCTTCACGCGCTTCATCAAATCGTCGCGTCCGCGGAGCGCGACCGCGTGGCCGATGCGGTTGACCTTGATGTCGAGCGCGTCCTCGAGCTCTCGCCCGCGCGGCGTCTCGCCCGCGTGGGCGGTGAGGCCCAGGCCCGCCGCTCGCCCGGCGCCGAGCCAGCGGCTATAAGAAGAAAGCGCCTCGTCACCCGGGCCGACATCCGCCACATCGAGGCCCGTCACGCCCTTGCCGGCGAACTCGACGGCGAGCGCGGTCATGTCCTCGTTCTTCTGTCGCGAGATCAGGTGAAACGGCCTGAGCAAGCCGAGGATGAAGCCGTAGCCGACATGAAAATCCTTTCGTCCGCGCTCGGCGCCGCGCAATGCGGCCTCGAGCGCCTGGCGCGCGCTGAATCCCGGCGCTTCCTGCAGAACCGGAGCGAATCGCAGTTCGTGATAAAGCACGCCCTGACGCCCCGCCTCGCGCATCGCCTCATACGCGGCGAGCTCGACGGCCTGGGGCGTCTTGAGCAGCGGGTAAAACGCGTCGAAGGCCGCGAGCACCTCGGGTAACGCGCCTCGGGGCTTGTCGACGACGACCTTTCGCGTGATCTCCTCGACGCTCAGGCCCTTCAGTTCGGACTTTTCCGCCGCCTCGGCTAGAACGCGCACGGTCGCGGGCGACAGCGATCCGTCCAAGTGCAGATGGTTTTCGACCTTGGGAAGCGCTTGGAGAAATCGCTCCAGGCCCTCGGGCGACAGCGCGTTCAAATGTAAAAGCGCGGCGCGCGGCAGGCGGTGCGGCGGATGGGCAGCTCGACGGCGTCACCGGGCTTGATCCCGGGCAGGCCGCTCGCGTCGACGAGCGTGTGCGCTATGCCGACGCGCCCGACGAAGGGCAGATTCACGCCGTCCTTCTTGCCCCAGAACGACTGGGAGGCGCCGAGACCGATCAGGCGCTCGGCGGGCTGCATGGTGAGGCCGTCCGCGTAGCCGACCGGAAGGGTCGCGACCGTCATCTTGCGCGGCACTAGATATTCGCTCGCGTAACCCAGGCTCGTGCCCTTCGCCGCCTCGCGCACCGAGATCACGCGCGCGAAGAAGCGCCACGGCATCTTGAGCGCTTGGGGTTTGATCTTCGAGCGGTTGATGCCGTACAGCAAGTTGCCGACGCAGGCCTGATTGAAGCGCCGGTGCGGGAAGTCCATGAACACCGTCGAGTTGGCGGCGCGCAAGTTCAAATTGGGATACGGGGCTGCCAGGCGCGTGAAGACGCCAAGCTTTTCTTCCGCTTCCACGGCGTTCTTTCCGGGCATGTAGCCGAGGTGAGCCGAGAGGCCGTCCACCGTCAGATTCTTGAACTTCTTGAGCTGCGCCATGAGGGCGGGCAGCTCTTTCGGATTTAAGCCCCAACGGCCGAGGCCGAAGTCCAGGTCGATCTGGAGCTTGAACTTCTTGCCGGTTTTGGCCAATGCCTTCGCCTGCTCGAGCGAGTCGATGACGGCAATGACGCTGAGTTTGGCGGCGTGGGCTGATTCCTCAGGCAAGAACGGCGATAGCATCTGGATTGGAGCCTTGATGCCGGCTTTGCGCAATATCTCGGCTTCGCACAGGTCGCGCACTCCCAAGCGATCGGCGCCGGACTTGAGCACGATCTTGGCCACCTCGACCGCTCCGTGCCCGTACGCGTCGGCCTTCACCGCCGCGACCAAGCTCGCTCCCTTGGGCAGCTGGGATTTCACCCACGCCGCGTTGCCGGCGATCGCTTTCAGGTCGATCTCGACCCATTTCATCGGGGAGGGCGCGCTCATCGAGGTTATCTTATTAAAAATCGGTGTCAGGCCTCCCGTTGTCGCGGAATTCGCACCCTGGATAATTCCGGAAACTAGCTCCATAATCTCGGGTGCAACGCAGCGATCTGAAGCCCGAAGACCCGTATTACCATCACTGGCAGAGCTATCGTCGAATTTATTGGCGAAGCCTCGGCCTGACCGTCTTCTTCTTTTACGGCGCCGGCTTGTTGGCCTTCGCCTTGAACCGATTTCTTCCATCCGCGCAGTGGATCATGCCGGTCGCCATTATTCCCGGGGTGATCGCCGCGATCTGGGTGAGTCAAGCCCCGATCAAATGGTCTTGCCCCAGGTGTAATAACGCCTTTTGCTCGACGCGATGGTCTTACAATGGATTCGCACAACGATGCGTCCATTGCGGCCTTCCGAAATGGTCGCCCCGTGACGAGAAATCATGATCGCTTGCTCGAATGAATCGTTGACAATTGCTCCCCTCGGGGCTATCCTGGCACCGTGAGTGCGCGCCGCACAAACGCGGGCTTTTCCCTCGTAGAAGTCGTCATCTCGATGCTGCTGATCGGATTCATGGCGGCGTCGTTTATGTCCGTCGCCCTCACCGGAAAAATGTCCCACGGCCACATCGAGCGACGCATCGCCGCGGCCGCCGCCATTCGCCGCGCGTCTGAAACCCTGAAAGCCTTCGTCACCGCCGACCGTTCCTTGTCGCGCGGCCCCGGCGTCGGCATGGACGGCTGGAGTCTAAGCGGCGATCAAAGCGGCCTTTCTGCTTTAGAGGCGGGCCACCACGATCTCGATGTCGGCACCTGGGCTCCAGAACTCGCGCCGGTCGGAGGTGCCGTCGCCTACGATGTGACCGTGCGCGCCGCGCCGCTCGGGCCGCAACCCACGGTCGCGTTCAGCGTCACCTGGAACGAGCCGTGAGGAGGAACCAGGCGGGCGTGAGTTTGGTGGAGATGGTCATCGCGACCGCGCTTGGCGCCGTGGCGGTGGTCGGCGTCATGGATCTCGTGTCGGCCCTCATGCGCGCCCAGTCCGCGGGGCGGGCGGAGACGCGCGTGCAAACGGGCGCCATGGCCGCGTTGCGCATCGTCGAGAAGGAGATCGGCCAGTCGACCTATATCAGCCGGCCACCGACGCCCGGCGTGGCGAGCGCGGGCCTGGAAGGCTGCGTCAACGCGGCGCCGCCCCCGGGCTCGAGCACGCCTGCGGCCATCGACCCGAGCCGGGTGACGAGAGGGTACGCGGTGTGCCAGCACGAAGGGGCGCTCTACTATCACGCCGGCCCGGCGTGCCCGTTGGTTTTCTCGTGCGGGGTCAATGGGACCTTGATCGCGGGATCGGAGGGCGGCAACGCGACGGCCTCGGCGATATTCGTGAGGCCTGACGCCGCGTCGGCGCTGATTACCGGAATCGTGACCGTGACCTCGCGCGACGCGAGCATGGCGACGCGGGTGGCGGCGACGGCGGCGTTCTCGCCGGGAGCGACGCCGTGAGGCGCGCAGAGCGAGGCTCGGTGCTCGCGGCGGTGCTGGTGATGGCGCTCGTGGGCGGGCTCATCGCCTCGGAACTGCTCTCATCACGGCTTCAGCCCGCGCTGTTGACGGCCCAGCGCGTCAATCGCCTCGCGGACGACATGGCGG
>JAYTIP010000308.1:0-1534 GCA_043731745.1 Elusimicrobiota bacterium
TGCGAAGCCTCTCATAGGCGTTCTTGGCTTCCTTCGGGTGTTTGCGCCGCTCCTGCAGGCGGCCGAGAGAATACAGCGCCTTCATGCGCTCGTTCTTGCCGGTGGCGCGCGCGTACGCCTCGGCGGCGCCCGCGAGGTCTTCCCGGTCTTCTCGCAGCCTCGCGACCTGAGCCCAGGCCCACGACGCTTTCTCGTGCTTGGGATACTTCGTCGCGAACGCGGACCACGCCTTCTCCGCGTCGCGCGGCTTGCCGCTCTTGGCCAAGGACAGCGCGCGGTTGTAGGCCGCGTCCTCTCCGCCGACCTTCGCGTAGGCGGCCGCGGCGCCCGAGGCGTCGCCGTTCTCATAGAGCATGGCGCCAAGGCTCATCGTCGCGTCCTTGACGCGCGGGTGTTTGGGGTGAAGGGCGATGAACTTGCGGTAGGCGGCGGCGGCGTCCTCGACGCGCGCGAGTTGCCTGAGGGACTCGGCGCGGTAGAAGCGCGCGTCGCCGATGTTGGCCGCGTGCGGGTTGTCCTCGATGTGCTTGCGAAACAGCTGCTCGGCGTTGTCCCAGTCGCCGTGCTTGTACGCCTTGGCCGCGAGGTCCCAGCGAATCTGCGCGGCGAGCTGATGATTGGGGTATTTCGCGACGAGCGCCGGGAGCTCGGGGTCCTCCTTGTTGTTCTGCCAGGTCGCCACGAGGAGCAGGCCCTCGACCTCCTTGGTCTTCGCGTCGACGGGGGCACCCTCGAGATATTTTTTATACAGCGGGATCGCCTCGGCCCAGCGCTTCTTGTTGTAGTGCACCTGCGCCATGAGCAAGGTGGCCTCGCGGTCGCCGTCCTGCGCCTCCGAGGCGCGGCCCATGAGGCGGTAGTGAGTGAGCGCCTTCTCGGAGCGGCCGAGCTCGGTGTAGAGCTGGCCCAACTGCAGATGGGCGTCGGCCGCGTAGGCCGAGTTCGGGTGGCGCGTCGCCAAATCCTCGAACACCGCGGCGGCGTCTTCGGCGCGGTCGAGCTTCTTGAGGCACAGCCCGCGCTGGTACAGCGCCTGAGCGCGCAACGGGCTTTCAGGAAAGCGCGCGGCGAAGTCCGCGTAGGCTTTTTCCGCGTCGCCGAGTTTGCGCGCGCGCTGGAGCAGGTTGGCCTGGGACAGCGCGGCGGACTCGCGCAGTTCGACGAGCCCCCACTTGGTCGCGGACTCCCCCGCCCGCTTGAGCGCGTCGCGCGCGCGGTCGGGCTTGCCGCGCCGGTCCCAGTCGGCGGCGATGGCGGCGAGCGCGTAGGCCTTCACCGGCGAGTCCTGGCCGGAGGCGGAAACCGCGCGGTAGTGCTCGGCCGCCTCGTCGCGCTTGCCCAGGCGTTCCTCGGCGGCGGCACGCCAGATCTGTGCGAGCGCGAGCCAGCGATCGCTTGTCGACGCCGCGTCGACCGCCGGGATCACCTTGAGCGTCGCCTCGTCGAGCCCGAGCGTCGCGAGCGCGGCGCCGATCAAGTGCAAGGCCTTGCTCCTCAGGAGCGGGTCGTTGCCGGCGGCGAGCGGCTTTAAGAA
>JAYTIP010000309.1:0-5559 GCA_043731745.1 Elusimicrobiota bacterium
CGCCGGGTTTGCCGCGCGCGAACTTTCTTCCTATCGCGGCCGCGAGACGCTCGTGGCCGCCGCGGTCGCTCTTTCCCTCATCGTGCCCGGCGCCAACGCCGTCCTCCTCATCAACTCCGGCAACCTGTTGCAGCGCGAGCGCTGGGAATGCGCCTCGAAGCTGATCCCCGACGGCGCCCAAGTGTGGGATGTGTGGACGGGCGACGCGTTCCACCGCCCGCACGCCGCGTTCCTGTGGTTCGTGCCCGAGGACAGCCAGAATTATTACGAGCCCGCCGCGCTCGAAAGCCAATTCGTCGCCGCGCTCGCGACGCCGCGCACCCGCGGCGCGATACGATGCGAATCATGTCTGAAGAGGTTGTCGCCGCCCGTCACGGCCGCCTTTGATAAGTATTTTGAGCCTTCGGGTTGCGGGCGGTTGTGGTTGAGAAAGAAGGGCGCGTGAAAAAAATAGATTGGACGCCGTTAATGGTCGCCGTGACGGTATTCATGGTCTTCTCGTGCGCTCCGGCGGCACGATTTCTTCAGTGGGATGACGCCGCCAATCTGATCAACAACGACAAATGGCGCGGTTTGTCGTTCGAAAATTTAAAATGGATGTGGCTTACCCGTCATTATGGTCCGTGGCAGCCGTTGTCCTGGTTAAGCTGGGCGATCAATTTTAAATGCTCGGGATTAAACGCCGAGGCTTTCCGACGCACGAATGTTTTTTTACACGCGGCCTCGGCGGGCTTGTTCTATCTGGTGTGCCGTCGATTGCTCCCGCGCGAGAAAAACTCCGTTTACGCCGCCGCAGGCGGCGCATTAATGTTTGCTCTGCATCCGTTACGGGTTGAATCCGTGGTTTGGATCACGGAGCGAAGGGATGTTCTGTCGGGGTTCTTCTCTCTATTCTCGATATGGCTCTATGTCGAGAACAGGAAATCGTTGTCGTTCATATCGTTCGCCGGCGCCGTTCTGTCTAAAGGCACCGCCGTTGCAACGGTGCCCTTCATTTTCTTGATCGACGTTTATTTGATGGACGTTCCAGCACGAAAGGCCGTCAAGTATATACTCCCACACGCCGTCATCGGCCTTTTCGCGGCGTGTAAAAATTTGGGGGGCTTCTCAACGGGGGACGTCCACGCACTGCCCCTTCCGTTGTTCGATCGATTGCTTGTCGCCGCCTCCGGAGCCTGGTTCTACCTCGAAAAAACGCTCCTGCCGATCAACCTTTCTCCTTACTACGCACTCTCTTTGAACGGCAACGCCATACGACAAGAATCGTACCCAAGCGCATTCCTAGCCCTGCTCGTGACCGGGCTCTGTTTCCAT
Source organism: Elusimicrobiota bacterium (assembly GCA_043731745.1). Lineage (GTDB taxonomy): Bacteria > Elusimicrobiota > Elusimicrobia > UBA1565 > UBA9628 > GWA2-66-18. The sequence continues at coordinate 1,315 of JAYTIP010000309.1, forward strand.
CGTCGGATCCGCTCATGGGCTCTTCCTGTTTGGTTGGCCTACCTGCTCGCCTTGGCCCCCGTGTCAGGCCTTCTACAAAACGGCCGCCAGTCCGCCGCGGACCGCTATTCATACCTTTCATGCATGCCCTTCGCCTTACTCTTCGCCTTTTTCCTCACGCGTTTACGCGAGCGCGCGGCGCTCGTCGCCGTTTCCTGCGTTGCCTTGATCCTCAGTGCCGCGACCGTCGCGCAAGCGGCCTTCTGGCGTGACGACGTCACTTTATGGAGCCGCGCCGTCTCCGTCCAACCCGACGCCTACCTCCCCAATTCCAATCTCTCCGTCGCCTTGCTCATGGCCGGCCGCGGCCCCGCCGCCATCCCGTTCCTCGAAAACGCGATCCGTCTCGAGCCCCGAGACGCCGAGGCCCGCGTGAACCTCGCCTGGCTCGTCGCCGCGCGCGGCGACGCCGCCCGCGCCATCACGCTTTTTCGTGAGGCCGTCGACCTCAAACCCAACGACCCGTCCTTCGCCGCCGCCCGCTTCAACCTCGGCCTGCTCCTCGCCCGCGAAGGCCATAAAAGCGACGGCCTCGCGCAAATGCGCGAGGCCGTGCGTTTAGATCCGTCGCTTTCGCGACGCTTACCGAATAATTAGGGCCGGACCTTCGTGAGCAGCCGGTCCGACTCGTCCTGCAGCTCCTGCGAGCGCGAGTCCAGGTCGCGCGAGTTGCGGTCGAGGTCCAACGCCTCGAAGGTGAAGCCGGCGCGCAGGAAGTCGAAGTAGGCGAAGCGCATGTCGCTGACGAGCCAGTTCGTGTCGTTTCTAAGCCGTCGCGCCGAGTCGTTCACGCGCGAGGCGGGCGCGACGAGGTTGGCGTCCTTGCCGGCCTGGGCCGAGAGGTTGCGCAGATCCTGAATGCGCCACTGGCCGTCGCGCGCGAGTCGCGCGAGGTCCTGCGACATGCGCTGAACATCCCAGCGCAAGGTCGGATCGTTGCCGGGCTGTCCGAGGTTGCGCAGCCGCTGCTGCAACCAGCGCAGGTCGTTGCGCATGCGCGACGCGTCCTGGTCCGCGCGCTCGAGATCCCACGCCATGTTGTTGAGCTGGGGCCCGATGTCGGCCGTCGCCTTCTTTATTTGCGCGGCGCGCAGAGACGCGACCGCGGCGTGAATCTCGGCGACGGAACCCTCGAACGAGGGCAGCGCGGGCGCGGCGAAGGACGAAGCGGAACACAGCATAAGGGCGGCGGACAGGGCTCGGACCATTTGACCTACCTCCTAGCCGGGCCCTTGGGCCCAGTGCGCCGATTCTAGCGCGGGGAGGGGGCGGAAGTCAACACGGCGGGCACCGTGAAGTTGAACGCGGAGCCGACGCCGGGCAGGCTCTCGACCCAGATGCGGCCGCCGTGGGCGGCGACGAGGCCTTTGCAGATCGCGAGGCCGAGTCCGAGGCCTTTGCGTTTTTGCGTGTTGTCCTGGGTCTGGTAAAAGCGGTCGAAGAGCATGGGCAGCTCGTCGGCGGGGATGCCGGCGCCGGTGTCGATGACGCTGAAGCGCACGAACTCGCCGTCGCGCTGGGCCGTCGCGTCGATCGTCCCGCCCTCGGGCGTGAACTTAAGCGCGTTGCTCAGCAGATTTCCCAGCACCTGCAGGACGCGGCGCGGGTCCGCGTTGACGAGAAGCGAGTCGCCCACGGGGCTGCGCCAGTGCAGGCGCACGCCGCGGCGGGCGGCCTCGAGCTCGGCGGATTCGGCGGCTTCCTGGAGAAGGGCGTAGCCTTCGACGGGGCGGGCCTCGATGGTAAAGCCCTCGGATTCCAGGCGTACGGCCTCTTGAAGGTGATCCACCATGCCGATGAGACGCTCGGCGTTGGAGAGGACGGCGCGAAGCGCCTTCTGGGTCTCCTCGGGCGAGACGGTTTCCTTCGTGAGATAGTGCGCGTAGCCGTGAATGACCGCCAGCGGGTTCTTGAGCTCGTGCGCCACGTCCTGCATGAGCCGGGTTTTGGCGTCGAGGCGGTCTTTGAGCTCGGCGAGGCGTTCGTGAGTGCTCATAAGGAATGTCATTTGATTGTAGCACGAATTCCGGGCTATTTAGTAAGATGACGAGCGCTTCCAAGCGCCTATTTGCCCAGGAGAAAGCACCATGATCGACACGTCCCAGTTCCGCAACGGCCTCGTCTTCGAAGACGAGGGACAAATTCTTCAAATCATCCATTTCCAGCACCATCGCAAGTCGCAGTCCGCGGCCGTCTACCGCACGACCCTTCGCAACCTGGCCAACAACGCCGTGATGGAGCGCTCCTACGCGTCCGGCACGAAGTTCCGCGACGTTCCCGTCACCAAGCGCGAGAAGACCTACAGCTACGACGAAGGCACCAACTGCGTGTTCATGGATAACGAGACCTACGAGCAGATCCACTACCCCAAGGAGCTCCTGGGCGACCAGGTGAAGTTCCTGCGCGAGAACATGGAAGTCCTCGCCGTCTACGTCGACGACAAGCTCACCGGCATCGAGCTTCCCGCCAACGTGGTGCTCACCGTGACCTCGACGGTCCCCGGCGTGAAGGGCGACTCCGTCTCCAACATGGTCAAGCCCGCGACGATGGACACCGGCCTCGAGATCAACGTGCCCCTGTTCGTGAAGGAAGGCGACAAGATCCGCGTCGACACCCGCAACTCCAGCTACGTCGAGCGCGTCAAGGAATAAGCCCTTGATACGCGGCGTCATCTTCGACATCGACAACACGCTGACCGACTTCATGAAAATGAAGCGGACCGCGGTCGACGCCGCCGTCGAGGGGATGATGGACGGGGGCCTGCCGGGCAAGAAGGAGGCGCTCGTCACGGAGTTCTTCGAGCATTACTGGAAAGAGGGCATCGAGGACCAGAAGATCTTCGACAAGATCCTCAAAGCCAAGCTCGGCCACATCGACTATAAAATTCTCGCCAGCGGAATTCTCGCGTACCGGCGCTCCAAGAACGGGACGATGACCTTGTACCCGCGCGTCAACCAGACCTTGATGGAGCTCATGAAGATGGGCATCAAGCTCACGGTGCTCTCCGACGCGCCCAAGATGGAGGTGTGGCTGCGCATCGTCAGCTTGGGCCTCCATCACTACTTCGACGAGATCATCACCTCCGAGGACTTCGGCGTGAAGAAGCCCGATCCCAAGCCCTTCCGCAAGGCTCTCGAGGTTCTCGGCACCAAGCCCGAAGAAACCTTCATGGTCGGCGACTGGCCCGACCGCGACGTGAAGGGGGCGAAAGCCGCCGGCATCCGCGCGGTGTGGGCCAAGTACGGAGACACCTTCGGCACCAAGGAGTCGGGTGCGGAGCACGACATCGACGACATTTACGAGGTCGTGGGGATCATCAAGAAGGAGAACGGGGCCGCCGTTGCCTAGGCTCGCGGCGCTCGCGGTTCTGCTCTCTCTGCTCGGCGCGCCGGCGCGCGCGCTGCAGACCGAGACGATCGGCGGCGCGGCCCTGGGACCCGCGGCCCTGCCGGCGGGCCAGACCTTGACCGTGACCTCCGGCCAGGCGCTCGTGAGGCTGTCGAGCGGGACCGCGCTCGGGGGTTTCGACGCGAACCTGACCGCCATGGGCGCCACGCGCGGCGTCGACTTGGGCGGCGGCTGGCACCTGATCCTGCTGGCGCCGGGCCAATCGGTGGCCTCGGCCTTGATCGCGCTGCGCTCTTTGCCCGGCGTCGTCGCTGCCGATCCGAGCCGCGTCTACTCGGCCAACCGCACTCCGAGCGACCCGCTCGTGAACTCGCAGTACGCGCTCGCGCAGGTCTCCGCCTTCGCGGCCTGGGAATACGAGGTCGGGAATTCCTCGCGCGTGACGGTGGCCGTGGTCGACACGGGCATCGAAGGCACTCATCCCGATCTAATCGCCAAGCTGGCCAACACGACGAGCAAGGCCTTCGACCCCAACCTCGGAACGATGTCCGCCAACAACCCGCCGACCCCCGCCTGCAACCACGCCACGCGCGTGGGCGGCGTCGCGGCGGCGTCCACCGACAACGGCCTGCAGATCGCGGGCATGTCCTGGGGCGCGCAGTTGCTCTCGCTGAAGGTGTTCACCGACGCGAGTTGCCCGTCGGTCAACTGCTCAGACGCCGGCTGCCTGACTAACGATCCCGGCATCATCGCCGCGCTCAACCACGCGATCACCTTGCAGAACACGCCTGCGGTCGGCCGGATCGTGGTCAACATGAGCCTGGGCGGCGCCGGCGGCTGCCCCGGGGCGGTGCAGAC
>JAYTIP010000310.1:0-3049 GCA_043731745.1 Elusimicrobiota bacterium
GGCCCACAAGTCCTGAGCAAGCCCGTAAAAGTCTTCGCCGCGGGCTGTTTTAACCGGGTCCACCCGGCGCATCTTCGCCTTCTGCGCGACGCCAAGGTCCTGGGCGACAGCCTCGTCGTCGTGCTCTCCAACGACGCGCATAATCGCAAGCCCAACGCCGTGCCGGCGGCCACGCGCAAGCGCTGGATCGAGGAGTTGGGCGTGGCTGACAAGGTCGTCATCGGCGACGCGGGCAGCTTCGCCGACACGCTGAAGCGCGAGAAGCCCGACATCTTAGTGCTCGGCTACGACCAGCGCCTGCCCGATCCCGAGACCGAAGCGGCCGTCAAAAAGATGGGCGTGACCGTGATCGTGATGCCGTGGTTTCCGGGCAAGGAAGACCAAAGCTCGTCGTCTTGCGGTTGAGAGTCGCATGAAGCGAGACCGGCTCTACATCTTCTTCGCCGTCAACTACTTCGCCCAAGGCATGGGCGGGCTGGCCTACGAGCCGGTGTCCTACTACCTCAAGGACACCTTGCATCTCGGTCCCGCGCAATCGGCCGCGTTCGTCGCGTGGATGACCTTGCCTCTGACGATCAAGCCCCTGTTCGGCGTGCTGACGGACTTCCTGCCGTGGGCCGGCAATCGCCGGCGCCCGCACCTGATCGCGGTGTCTTTGCTGACCTCGGTGGGTTGGTTCCTGCTCGCGGGGCTTAAGACGGCGAACTACGCAGCGGCGCTCGGTCTGCTCGTTCTCGTCAATGTCGGCTTCGTGCTGTCCGACGTGGTGTGCGACGGCGTCATGGTCGAGCGCGGCAAAGAAAGGGGACTGACCGGAATGTACCAAGCCGTCTCCATCGGCACCTTGTACGCCACCTTGATCGTGACGGGCCTAGGCGGCGGCTGGCTGATGCAGCACGCGACCTACCGGACGATTTTCGGCCTGACCGCGCTTTTCCCCGCGCTGACCGCGATGTCGGCGTTCTGGCTCGAGGAATCCGGCGTGGGCGACATGAAGGAGACGGCTGTGCGCGGCTGGGGCGCCCTCAAGGGAATGTTCGTCGACGCGCGCAGCTGGGCCGTCGCGCTCGGCATTTTTCTCTGGAGCTTTTGCCCGTTCCTGGGCACCGCGCAGTTCTATTACCAAAGCGAAGCGGTCAAGCTCTCGCCGCTGTTCATCGGCGGGCTGGCCACGGCGGGGGGCTTCGCGGGGCTCATCGGCGCGGCGATTTTCGGCCGCCTGACTTCCGGCGGCACCGACAAGGTCGCGCGCGCCTCGATCTGGCTCGGCGCGCCGCTGTCCCTTTTGTATTTGTTCTACCGCGGGCCGGCGTCGATCGGCGCGCTCGACGTGCTGTTTAGCCTCACGGGGGTCGTGTTCCGCCTCGCATGGATGGACCTGGCGGCGCGTTCCTGCCCCGAGGGTGCCGAGGCGACGGTGTTCGCCGCGTACATGGCGGTGTTCAACATCGCGGCGTCGACTTCCAACGCGACGGGCGGCGCGTGGTACGAGCGCTTGGCCTCGTCGCACGGCCCCTATCAGGCGATGGCGATTCTCTCGCTGGTCGGGACGGCGGGAACGCTCGCGGCGTGGCCCTTCCTGAAGTACGCGCTACGGAACGACGCGGCGCGCGCCTAAGTAGCGCTGCCCGAACCACTTGTTGTCGAGGTTCGCGTACATCACGCCCTTCGACGAGGACGCGTGGATGAACTTCTTGTTCTTCGCGTCGACGACCATGGCCACATGCGACACGCCCGCACCCATGGTGTTGAAGAAGATCAGGTCGCCCTCGCGCAGGTTCTCGACCTTCTCTCCCGTCTTCCACTGGTCGCGGCTCACGCGCGGAATTTTCACGCGGTTCTCGCCGTAGGAGTTTTGGGTCAGGGCGGAACAATCGATTCCTTCGTGCGTCATCCCGCCCCACACGTAGGGGGTGCCGAGGTAAGAGGCCGAGGCCTTGTTGAGTCCGGGCCACAAAGTCTTGAGCTCCGGCGAAGTCCCGGCCTCAGGAGTCGGGGCCTGCACGGGTTTCTCAACGACGCGCGGCTTGGGGGCGGGCTTCTCCGCCGTCTTGTGACCGGGCCGGGGCGCGGTCGCGCGGGGCATCTCCGGTATGCCGAGCCCGAACCGACCCAACGCGTCGGTGGTCTTGCGTTGAACCTCTTTGACGACCGGCGCTTCTTCGATGGCCTTCTCCACGACGGTCTCGACCGCGGGCGGAACGTATTCGGGCTCGGGGGGTAGGACCTTGGTGAACACGCCCTTGTAATCGGGGAGGACGGGCTTGGTTTTGGCGCGGCGCGCCTTCATGAAGACGGCCTTCGCGTCGGCGGAGATGCGGCCGGGGCCGGACTTGCCTTCGAGCAGATGTCCGAACAGATAGCTCGCGTAGTCCTTCGGGTCAAAGCCGTTCTTGACGCCGTCGATGAGGGACCACTTGAGCGTATTGAAGTCCGAGTCCTTGAGATCTTTTTCCATCGCCACGCGCACGAGATCGGCGGCGACCGGGCCGGGGACCTTGCCGTCGGTCAGGTTCTTGTAGCCGTTGGCCCAGGTCGACAGGGTGTCGGCGGGTATTTTCTTGCGGTAGCCGTAGAGCGCGACGCCCTCGACGACCTCGGGGTCGGCGCCGCGCGACATGGCCTGATACGCGGAGAAGGCGACGTCGGCGGTGCGTTCGGCAGGGGCTTGATCGAACGAGCCTTCGGTCAAAATGTGCAGCACGACGGGGATGGCCTTGGCCCTTTGCGGGTTGACGGTCTGGATCCCGTAGTCGGCGAAGCGCGTCTTGATCGCGGACAATAAGGCGGCGCGCTCGGCCGGCTCGTAGCCCTTGTCGGTCTCAAGCGCCGCCGACAAGGTCTCCAGGACGTTCTTGCGCGGTTGGGCCGCGGCGGGCAGAGCGAGCAGGACGACGAGGAAGAGGGGGAGCGATTTCATCGGCCGGTTTTCTCCATGATTTCTCGGTGCATCTCATCTCCCATCTCGTCCATCTTGGCCATCTCGGCCTCGATGACGGAGGCGGGGGAGTAGGGCTTGCTCTCGGTGAGCATCAGGCGCGGCTTCGCG
>JAYTIP010000311.1:0-1675 GCA_043731745.1 Elusimicrobiota bacterium
AACGCGAAGCTCGGCGTCTGGCTGTTCCTTGCGTCTGAAATCATGTTGTTTGCGACCTTGTTCACGAGCTACATCGTGCTGCGCATGGGGGCCACCACCTGGCCCTGGGGCTGGGACGTGCTCAATGTGCCGCTCGCGACGCTCAACACGGTGATCCTGATCTCCTCCTCGGTCACGATCGTCATGGCGTACGCGTAGGCCTACGACAAGGACAAGGCCGGCTTCCAGCTGTGGATGGCGGCGACCTTGCTGCTGTCGCTCGGGTTCCTCGTCGTCAAGGGCTTCGAGTACGGTCACGAGTTCGCGCTCGGCATCGGACCGCACACGAGCGTGTTCTACGCGATCTACTTCACGATGACCGGCCTGCACGGGATTCACATCTTGGGCGGCATCGCGGTCAACAGCGGCCTGCTGTACATGAGCACGCAGAAAGAACACTGGGAGCACCCTTTGTTCCTCGGACGCGTCGAAGGCGCCGGCCTGTACTGGCACTTCGTCGACGTGGTTTGGATTTTCCTGTTCCCGGCGCTGTACCTGCTGTAGGAGAGATCATGGGCAAGAACAAAGACGCGCATCACGACGAGCACCGCCCCGACGTCGCCAAGTACGTGAAGGTCTTCGGCGCGCTGATGGTGCTCACCTTGGTGACGGTCGTGATCTCGAAATTCCATCTCCCCCGCCCGCAGGCGATCGCGCTCGGCCTTTTCGTGGCGACGATCAAGGCGACCTTGGTGTGCGGCATCTTCATGCACCTCTGGGGCGAGAGCAAGATCATCCACCAGGCGCTCTACATCACCGTCGCCTGCGCGCTCATCCTCGTCTTGCCCATGATCGACTTCACCATGATCACGCACAAGATGACGAGCCCCGTCGATGTGGCGTCTCAGCACCCGCACGAAGGAGCCGAAGCCGCCGCAGAGGCGCACGAGAACGCGACCGAGCCCGTCAAGGTCGAGATTCCGGCCGCCGCGATCCCCAAGAAGAAAGCCGCGAAGGGCCACTGAGATGTCTCTCAAATCCTTCCACCGCGTCTTCATCGTTCTTTGCCTGGCTCTCTCGGCCTTCACGGCCTACTGGGCCTCGGGCCGCAATCCCGTCGGGCTGGTGACGCCTTGGCTCGTTTACGCGAGCGCCGCCGCCGCCGCCGCGACCTTCGGCTACCTCTACTGGCATGTCCGCTCGGTGCGCCTGCCCGCGTGAAGCCCTTAGCCCTCGCCGCCTTGCTCCCGCTCCTCCCCGGCTCCGCCGCGGCCTGCGCGGTGTGCTTCGGCGGGGCGTCGGGCAATAAGGGCCTGTTCGACGGAATCTGGTGGGGCATCGTTCTGCTCATCACGGTCACCTTCAGCATGGTCGGCGGCATCGGCTGGTTGCTGTGGAAGGTCGAGAAGAACCGAGACGCCGGCGGGGCGAACGGATGAACACGATGGCCGCGCGCCCGCCGTCCTTCACCCGCCTGCCGACGCGCGCCGCGAGCGACGCGCTGTTTACCGCCTGGGCCCGCACGGCCGCGACGGCCGCGTTCTTCCTGCTGTTCGCCGGCGGCATGGTGACCTCGACTGGCTCCGGCCTCGCGGTGCCCGACTGGCCTTTGTCCTTCGGCGGCATGAACCCGCCGATGGTCGGAGGTATTTTCTTCGAGCACGGCCATCGCCTGTTCGCCGGCGCCGTCGCCTTG
>JAYTIP010000312.1:0-2895 GCA_043731745.1 Elusimicrobiota bacterium
GGGAGGCCTGACACCAACTAGAACGGCTTTTTGATCTCGAAGAGGACGGTGGGGTCGGGGGAGCCGTCGGGTTTGAGGCGGTCGAGGCGGCCGACGAGCTTGGCGCCTATTTTTTCCATGGCGCGGCGGGAGCGGAGGTTGTGCTCGCCGACATGGAACAAGACGCGCCGCACATAGATGAAGGCGTGGTCGAGCATGATGAACTTGAGCTCGCGGTTCCAGTCGCCGCCCCAGTGCTCGCGCGTGAGGAAGGTGAAGCCGATCGCCACGGAGTCCCTGCCGCTCGCGTCGTAGTAGCGCGACGTGCCGATGATCTTGCCGTCGGACTTGCGCTCGACGGCGAGGGCGCCGCGCGAGGCGAGGCCCGCTGAAAAGAACTTTTCGAAGACGGGGCGCTCGTGGCGGTTTGAGGCGGGGTGCAGCTCCCAGATTTTAGGATCAGACGCCGCGGCATACAGCTCCTCGAAGTCGTCTTGCTTGAGCGGGCGTAGGCGCAGACGCGGGCCGTGCAGGACGGGCTGGAGCTCCATCAGCGCTTGAGGCGGCGTGCGGCGAAGAACACGGTGACTGCGAGGACGCTGAAGCCGGCGCAGATCCAGATCAGGGCCTTCGAGACGGTGAGCGCGTCGAGTGCCCCTCCGAGGGCGAGCGAGGCGAGGGCGGAGCCGATGACGAAGGCGCCGTAGAGGAAGCTGATCGCGCGCGGCTGGTCCTTCTCGGAGACGGAGCGCTGAACCTCGGAGCGCAAGGTCAGGTCGCTGGCGGCCCAGCTCATCGACGAGAGTAGAATCAGCGGCAGCAGGATCGGAAGGCTGTGAGAGAACGCCAAGGTCCAGATGAGCAGGAGACCTATCGCTCCGGCGCGCACCCAGACGCGCGAGCCCGAGGGATGGGCGGCCAAGCGCAGAAGCAGGGCCGCGCCCGCGAGCTCTCCGGCATTGGAGGCGGTCAACAGCCACGCGGAGGCCGAGGGGTTCTCGAGGACCTTCTTGGCGAAAACGGGGATGAGGAGGTTCTCGAAGACGCGATGGACGATTTGCGGGAGCACGAAGGCGAGCGCGATCCAGCGCATGCGGCCGTCGCCGAGGACCATTTTGGCGCCGGCCTTCACATCGCGGAAATAGTCGGCGATGCGGGCGCCGAGGCCCTCGACGCGGCCGGCGCTGGGGGCGGGCAGGTTGTGGCGCACGCGCCAGAAGAACCAGGCGGCCAGCGCGAAGGCGGGAGGTTGGATGGCGAGAGACCAGAGCGGGCCGACGAGGCCGATCAGTGCGCCCGCGGCGAGTGCGCCGACGACCCCGGCGGACTCGTAAGCGATGTGAAGGGACGCGTTGTACTTTTTGAGCGCGGCTTCGTCCTGGCCGAGGAGGAGAGCCGGGATCGAGTGGCGGGTGGTCTCGATGACGCCGGTGACTCCGCCGATGAGGAGGTAGAGCGGCACGAGGGTGCCCATCGAGAGCGCGCCGAGGGCGCCGACGCCGATGAGAACGGACACGAGCACGGCTTGCGCACCGACCGCGCCGGCGAGAACCTTACGGGCGGAGTACTTGTCGGCGAGGCCGCCGGACATGGCGGCGAAGACGGCTTGGGAGAGGCCGTAAATGACGACGAGGCCGGCGACGGCTGAGATGCCGCCGAAGGCGGTGAGAGCGAGGATGGGGACGCTGAGGGTGATCGTCTCCATGCCGGATTTCATCGCGGCGGTGCCGAGCATCATGCGGCGGATGTTTTTGGGGGCGTCGGGGGCGTGAGGGGCTGAAGGGGGGAGATGGGACGGAGGCTCCGGGGTTGATGCGGGAGCCAGAACGGAATCGGAAAGTGATGCGGGGGCCTCGCCGGTGAGAAGAGAGAAGGATTTCGCGGCGGCGGCGGGGGAGGAGTCGACGGATAATTTCGGGAGGGAGGAGACGAGTGCCTTCGCGGCTTCGCCGCGTAACGGCATTAAGGGTAATAGTGAGTGGGGCTGATTTTTTACGGCTTCCGGGGTTGCAGGCGCCGGCTGGAGAACTGAGGGAGCGGGGAGTTGGGCCGACAACGGCAACGACAGAACGAGGGACTGCGAATTTAACGGCAACGTCGTGGAGAAGTTCGGGGTGAGACCGGAATTTAAATTGACGGCGAACGGAATGGAGGGAATTCCTGCGGCCGCCCCAACAACCGATCCGATTTTGGCGTGGATTTGACTCGAAGCATCCATCGGCCATGCGGCCGAAAAAACAAGAACGGATAGGAGGCTCGCGAGACTTTTCACGAACTTATTTCTTATTTACCGGATCGGATGCGGAAGGCGTTGTACAGCAAAGCCGCGGCGCCGACGGGCCAAACGATGTTCGGCATGATGAAGAAGTAGCCGGCGGTCAAAAGCGCGGCCAAGAGGATCGAGACGGTCGCGGACAAGCGATAGGGTTCGATCGTGCCTGCGGCGCGATCGGCCTTCTGCGACTTCAGGTAGGAGCGGCCCTTCAAGACGCCCCACAGGGCGAGGGGCGCGGCGAGGAGAGCCATCAGCGGGGCATGCAGCGCGGTGGCGACGATCGTGACTGCGAGAAGACCGTTGAATAATCCGTGCGCGGCCATCGAGGCCAAGATGCCTTCTTTCTTGTAGATCCAGCTCAGCATGAAGGCTTGAGCCAAACGCGTACCGAAAAGAACCGGGTCCGAGGTTTCGTGCAGGGCGGTGAAGGCGAGCGCGGTCACGAGCGCGGGCGCGACGAAGTCGCCGAGGTGGAGCTTCGCGGAAATTTTGGCGAGCGTGCCTTGCATGCCCCCGCGGAAGATGGCCTCTTCGGAGACGGGCGCCATGATCGCGGCGCCGACCCAGATCGCGAGCGCCTGGATCATGGAGGGGGAGACGCCTTCGCCGGGGCCTTTGTAGTTCGGGTGCATGTGGTAGCC
>JAYTIP010000313.1:0-9562 GCA_043731745.1 Elusimicrobiota bacterium
TCCGTGCGCGACATCACCGCCGACGGCGGGCGTGGCCAGGCCACGGCGGAATTCACCTATCGCGACGGCCACAAAGAGATCGTCGCGTACGACCCGCTCGTCTTCGATTTGAAAGGAACGGGGATCAAGACCTCGAACAAGAAGGTGCTCTTCGACCTGTTCGGCTACGGCAAGAGCGAGAAGACGCAGTGGATGAACGATCTAGAGGAAGGATCGGGCGTGCTCGTGTTCGACGCGAAGGGGACGGGCAAGGCCGGCAAGAACGGGTCCGAGGTGTTCGGCGATCGCACGGATCTCGGCGGAATCGGCCGGCCGGACGGCTACGCCAACGGCTTCGAGGCGCTCAACGCCCTGGTCGCGAAGGCGGTCAAGGAAGGAACGCTCAAGCAGGATGTGATTGATAAAGGAATTCTCGACGCCGCCGCGCTCGTGGCGCTCGAGAAGGCGTACGGGCTTAAGATGAAGCTCGGCGGGATGAACCGCGAGCCCGTGTCGCTAGCACGGGCCGGGATCGCGGCGATCGCGCTGTCTCAGGCGCCCACGGAGAAGACCGAGAACTTCGACGGGCAGTCGAACGACCTGGTCGTCCAGCCCGGAGCGGTATTCCTGAGGACGAACGGAACGACGGGCAGCTACATGAATATCTGGCTGCAAGCCAAGCTCGGGAACCTCGGGCTCAAGACGGAGAAGCATCTCAATCTTTGAGCCGGTCACGGAACTTTTCGCGCTCTCAATCGTCTGTTTAGTGTTAGGACGAAAGGCCCTTGTGGGCCGGGGAGAGCAGCGATACAATGTCTGAGGATATGAAGCGCGAGCTGAAGGATTTGAAGGCTGACGTATCGGGCTTGAAGGGGAGCGTATCTGACCTCCAGGGTAGCGTCTCCGACCTGAAGAACAGCTTCTCCGACCTGAACGGTACGGTCTTCGAACTGAAGGGTACCGTCTCCGAGCTAAAGGACACCGTCTCCGACCTGAAGGTCTCTGTCGAGGGCATCGCCGCGACTCTCGAGCGCACGAACGGCATGCTCAGCCGAACGATGATCACCGTCGCGCAGATGAGCGGAGACATGGCGGACATGAAGCACGACATGGCCACCAATATGGCCACGAAGAAGGACATCTCCGAGCTCAACTCGCGCATGGACGGCTTCGCCGGAGTGCTCCTCGACTCCCGCCACCGATGGGCGATCCACGCGGAGACTTTGACCGCGCATGACGCCCGCCTCAATAAGCTCGAATCCCCGCAGGCGTAAATCCGCATGCTCAAAACCCTCGCCCTGCTCCTTCTCCCCGTTTTCTCCCTCGCTGCCGACGGCGAGAACCTGACCTTGCCCGAGTACCGCAAAGGGCTGAAGGAACTGCGCGGCTACTTCGTGAAGCGCGGCGAGGATCCGACCGTCGCCGATCTTTACATCGCGGACCTGGAGTCCGCGTTTCCGGTCGGCCTGGGTGAGCGCGTGCCCGTGACCCACGACGCCTTCGGCGCTTTTCTCAAATACCAGGCCGCGTGGACGCGCAAGACGCGCGACAGCAAGAACCCCGCCGTGACGCCCGACGAGCTGCGGCACGAGGTCGCGCGTGCGAGGGAGCTCAAGGCCTCGTTCAAGGCCACGGCCGAGACGAACTCCCCCCGCTTCTACCGCGCGTTCCAGGCGGCGGTGAAGGACGTGCGCTCGCTGAAGCAGAAGTACGCGCCCGGCTACATGGGAACTTCGGCGGTGTTCTTCAGCGATCAGGTGGACGACTCCTACACGCATGTCGACGCGGGCGACGAGGCCTTGGAGAAGGGCGACAACGCGACGGCGATCAAGGAGGCCAACGGGGCTCTCGGGATCAACCCCGCCAACGCGGACGCGCTCGTGCTCAAGGCCGCTGCGGAGTACGACCAGCAGGCGGTACCCGCGGCCGTGGCCGACGCGCAAGCGGCTTTGATTCTAGATCCAACGAATCAGCAGGCGCAGGCGATCCTGAGCCTGACTTCGACGCCGCGCGCGACGGGGCAGGCGGCGGCGTCCCTGTCCGCGATGAGCGCCGGCCTGGCGAGCGAAGGGCGCACGGGCGGGCGAGGCGACGTCGGCGGCTCGGCCCCCGTCGCCGGACCCGTCGCGTCGGCGACGCCCGCGGTCGGGAAGCTATTAGCGGTCGATCTCAGCGTGCGCGCGATGAACACGGCGCAGAGCGACCCGAAGGCGTCGCTCGGCCAGCTCGGCCAGGCGATGGCGCTCGACCCGAAGAACGCGACCGCCAGCGGCTGGTACGCGACGATCGCCAACCGCTCCGGAGATTACGCGGGCGCCGAAGGCGCCGCCGCGAGGAGCCTGCAGAGCGATCCCAACGACGCGCTGGCGTACTACAACAAGGCGTACGCGATGGCGGGCGAAGGCAACCGCGACGGGATGGTGAAGGCGCTCGAGCAGGCGGCTCAGATCGACCCGGTGTACCGCACCGCGGCGACGCGCGCGGCCACTCTCGACACGACCCAGGCGCTCGACGCCTTGTTCGGCATCGCCGCCAACGCGCGCCAGCCCACGGTGCCCGTGGCGCGACACCACGACAAGGATTTTTCGCTGATGATGATGACGGGCTTCGTGGCCGCGTTCCTGATCATGAGCGGCGTGATCCTATTCTTCAAGTCCGGACCCCGGCCCTCCGTTTCTCGACTATAAACCTCTAGGACCATTGACGACCCCGCGAGGGGCCCTTCGGCTCATCGAGACGGGGCCGGAATGGAATAGGATGAGTCCGTGATCGTCCGGCTCGTCTTATCGTTCGTCCTTGCGCTCGCCCCGGCCGCCCAGGCCCAGGTCGTGACGGGACGCATGCCCACGGCTCCCGTCGGCGGGATCGGCCTCGCCCCGCTCGGAACGCCGCAGATCGCGGCGCCGAGCCTCGACGATCTCCGCGCGACGCCCCTCGCTTCGTCGCTGGCCGCTCCTGCTTTCATGCCGACGCCGTCGGCCCTCATGGTCGAGCGTCTTGAAGCGGTTCCAATTCCGCGAGCGCTCGCGGTGAGCCGCCCGGCGGCGATCGTGCCCGAGGGCCTGCCGGAGCGGCGCAGCGAACTCCAGCGACGCGTCGCCCTGCGGCGTTTCGCCGAGCTCAAGGCCTACTTCGGCGACAAGAAGCCGGAGGAAGTGGAGGCGACGGCCGTCGAGCCCGCCGCGCCGCTCGCGCACAACGAATTCCACGCCGGCCATACCCCCCGCCCCGAGCCCCCGCAGGGACCGAAGCCCGGCAAGACCGGGTTCACGCGCCCGCTCGCCTTCTTCCTGATTTCGATGATCGTCGCACAGATCGGCATCGAGGCGCAGACCGCGGGCCTGCCGCCCTTGATCGCGAAGGTGTTCGGCAACGTGTCGGTGGCGGCCGACGTGGGCATCGCCGCGGCGCTCGCCGAGCTCGTGGGAACGCTCGCCTCGCCGATCGTGGCCAAGCACCTGGGCCTTAAGAGCGCGTATTTGTGGAGCACCGGACTGCGGGTGGCCACGGGCGGCCTGATCGCGGGAATGCTTGCCGCGAATTGGCTGAGCGTCGGGGGCCTCGTGGCGCTGATGGCGGTCGACGCGCTGCTCCTCGGCGTGTCGCTCACGACGGAGAAGAGCATTCCCGCGGTGATGGTCAATCAGGACCAAGGCAAGCTCGAACACTTTAAGGCGGCGCGCCAGACCGCCATCGAAGCGGTCGCGACGGTCGTGCCCATCGTGACGGGCATCGCGGTGGCCGCGCTCGGCTTCATCCCGGCCTTGATCGCGTTCCCCGTGGCTCTGACGATCTCGATCACCACGGTCGCGCTGACCCTGAAGCTTCCGGGGCGCATCTCAGGCTTGTCAGGCGACGGTCTGCCCGGACCGGGCGAAGGCTCGCTCAAGACCTATATCGAGCATCTGAGCAAGGGCGTGAAGGAAGTGCTCACGACTCCGACTTTGCGGCTCAGCGTGCTTGCGTATTCGCTCGTGTACGCACCCATCATCCTCGTGTACTGGGTGATGGCGCCCGCGTACGCCTTACATCTCGCGGGACCGGGGCACGAAGCCCTTGCGACCGCCTACAGCGGCATGATGACCGGATTGTACAGCCTGGGCGGGATCGTGGCCGGCGTCTGGACGATGCGCCAGCAACGCAAGGCTCGCGGCGAGGCCGCGATGCGTCGCTCCATGATCGGCTGGACGACCGCCTGCGCGCTCGGCATGGCTCTGCTGGGCGTGATGGCGATTCCGGCCGCGCCGATCTGGGGCACGGTGACCTTGCCCGCGCTCGCGCTGTTTCTCTTCGGCGTGCCCCAGGTGATGGCGCGCCTGAAGCTCGAGAGCTACTACCAGTCCCGCGCTCCCGCCGGCTCGATCGCGGACGCGACGGCGGTCCTCGAGAGCGCGTCGTCGATCGCGATTATCGGCGGCCTGTGGGTGTTCGGCAAGCTGTTGGCCGGAGCAGGGATCGTCAGCCTGACTCACCTCGCGCTCGCGGTCGGCCCGATGATCGCGGCACTTCTGCTGTTGACCTGGGCGCTTGCCCGGGCATCGAAGCCGCGACCCTAAACCCGCGGCGCGGGCTCTTCTTTGCGGACCGGGCGGCGGCCTTCCGGCTCGGCACGCTTGGGCGGCTCGGGAATTCTCACTTCCTCGTGGGGCTCCCTTTTCGCGACGGCAGCCACGGAAGCGAGCTTGTCGGCCTCCGCCTCGCGTGCCTCTTTCTCCCGCTTTTCGCGCAGCGCCATGATCAGCCGCGCGGCCGAGCCCGCCGTCAAGGTGACCCCGAAGAACACCAGCAGGTACCACGCCGCGCTGAGCAGCGAGCCGCCGACGGACTTCATCACGAACAAGGTCCCGTCCCCGACAACGGGCGGGATCACCGCCGGGGTCGGGAAGCCGACGAATTTACCCACGTCGCTCGAAGGCATGCCGCCGGTGAAGGTCATCACGAACAATCCGAATTTCACGAACAAGGTCCACGCCGTCAGGATCTCCTCGTGAATCAGGGTCTTCAGGACGCGATCGATCGACTCGGAGAAGAGGAGCGTCGCGAGCAGGGCAACGACCGCCGAAGCGGCATAAGCGGCGACGATGATCGGGAGCTCCATGGTGTTACCTCCGTATACAAGGATTATGCTGGGGAGGCCCCCGGAAGGCCAGGCCGAAGTTGTCAGCGGCGCGTAACGGTAACACGACGGGCTTCACTGGAACGCGGCCCAACCGAGGCGGCGGGTCAAAGCGTCGACGCCGCGCAGGTAATCGTCATCGACATCCATTTCTTCTACGAAGGCGTTCTCATCGGGCCGGGAGAGCCAGGCGCGGGCGCGGCGCTCGTCGGCGTCCCCATTCTCGATGGCGGATACGGCGGCGGGGGCGTCCTTCTTCAGCGAGACGGGGCGGCGGTTCATTTTTTTCATCGCGTTTTCTCCATGACGGCTTTGTCCTGGAGCATTGAAGCTCTTGCGTCGAAACGGACCTATGAAAAAGAAGAAACGGTTTTATGACCACGCGAGCGCGGAACTTTTCGGCCTTTCGATCGTCTGGTTAGTGGAGGTTTGAGACATGAACGAAAAGAAATTGTGGCGGGCCGGGACGGCGAGGATCGTCGGGGGCGAACTCGACGGCCTCTTGATTCTGGCGGCGTTGGATCGCATTGATGAACACCTCGAGGCTCTTCGATCGACTCTCTCGTCGAAGAAACGCGCCCGGCGTGGGACTTCCGGCCCTTGCGGCTCGACGGAGGCGCGGTTATAATGAGCGACGAGATGCAGCCCCACGAACAAGCTCCGGCGACTAAAGCCGACCTGAGGAATTTCGCCACGAAGACCGACCTGACGGCCTTCGCGACGAAAGCCGACTTCCAGGACTTTTTCAAGAAGGCGGATCTGAATTTCGCGACGAAATCAGATCTGGCGACGATGCGCGACGAGATCATCGGTGCCATCAGGATTGAGGTCGGCGTCGCTGTGAAGCGCGAGGTCGCCGTTGCCGTGAAGCGCGAAGTCCCTGTTTCCGTGAACACGGCGATCCGGCCGCTCGCCGCTGAAATCACACTACTGCGGATGGATGTCACCGACATCCGGTCCCATATCAAGGAGAAGCTCGTGACGCGCGACGAGTTCCACGCGCGCATGGACGCGTTCACGCGCCGCGTCGAGGATCACGACTGGTCCGCCGCCAAGAACCGCAGCCGCCTCGACGACCACGAAGACCGCATCAAGGCGCTCGAAGACGGGCGCTCTTGAACGAATTCGGCGAGCCCTCGGCGCTGACTTCGGTCGACGACTGGCGCGCGCTGATCGCGCTCGCGACGAAGAACACCGTGGAGGGGCGCGTGCAGGAATCGGCGCGCCTCATGACGCGGCTGTTCACCGAAGCGGCGCTCAAAGACTGCGAGCGCCTGCTTCTCGCCGGCGGCGAGGAGTGGCTCGAGGCGGCGAAGCCCGGAGCGCAGGCGAGCGCCTTGCTGGCCGAGGCCGGCGCCGCGATCTCGCGCGACGATTTTCGTGGGGCCCATGAAGCGTTTAAGAAGCTCCTTCCGATGATCAAGCCCGAAACTCCGGGCGCCCTGCGCATGATGCTGTTCGGCATCGGCGTCAGCGGCGCGGCGGCAACGCAGAACCGTTAGACCCAGCGCCGAACCCGGTCCAAAGACCTTTGGACGCGGGCGGGCGTGATGAACTAATCTCTCCATCCCGCCGAGGACCCTCGCCGCGCGATTTCGCGCGGCGTTCTGGAGACGCACACATGAATCCTTGGTACTACCTGCTGCCCCCGCTCGTTTTTCTTATTCCCTCCCGTTGCTTCGGCGCCACGCCCGTCCCTAAAACCGAAGCGCTGTACGCTCTCAACGCGGTGTCCTTCGCCCCCGCGGGGGTTTACGAGTTCGGCCGCTTCTTCGACGCGGCCGCGCGCAAGCCGATGGAAGCGCTCACGATGACGAAGCCCGAGCTGACGCGCCGTGTCGCCGCACCCGAGGAGAAGCTCGCCAAGCCCTTTCCCTTCGTGCTCGACATCCCCGCGGTGCCGCCGATGCCCTTTGAGCGAACCTTCCAGCGTCTCGTCCTTAAAAAAGAGACGGTCGGCTACGACGGCCTCATCTCGCGCTACGCCGAGCAGGCGGGCCTCGATGCGCGCCTCGTCAAATCGGTGATCGCCGCCGAGTCGGAGTTCACGGCGCACGCCGTGAGCCCCTCCGGCGCGCTCGGCCTCATGCAGGTGATGCCCAAAACGGCTGGCTGGCTCGGCGTGCCGGGTGAGACCTTGTTCGACCCCGAGGAGAACATCCGCGCCGGCACGATTTATTTGAGCTACCTCTTCAACCGCGCGTGGAAGCGCTACCACCTGCAGGGCGTCGAATACCGCGACGCCCCGCGCTGGGTCGTCCAACGCGTGATCGCGGCCTACAACGCCGGCCCCAAGTTCCTCGCGCACCGGCGCCTGTACGCGGAAACACGCGAGTACATCCGCAAGGTCCTCCTCTTCTACCGCTCCAAGGTCACCGAGCTTCGCGTACACGCCGGGGTCTGACCCCGTCTTGTACGCGAGCGAGGCGCGCCGGGCCTGATCCTGCGCCAAGCGGGCCTTCTCCGATCGTTGACAGAAACCTGAACCGGGGTTACACTCGAGAATAGGGCCATGAAACGCCTATTCTTACTCGTCTGTTTGCTTGTTTCTGCCGCCCGGGCCGGCGAGCCCGCGGCGCCCGCCCTGACCGTGCTTGAAAAGAAGCTGACGACCGAGCTGGACGCCCAGAAGAACGGGTCCGTCAACGCCGAGCAGCACCGGCTTTTCCTTAAAGAGTTCCGGCCCGAACTCGAGAAGACCTTCGCCGCGACGCCTCCTTCGTCCGGGAACGAAACCGCCCACGCCCGCATCCTCGTTCTGCTCGGGGACCGTCAGCAGGCCGCCGAGAATCTGCAGGGCGCCCTCAAAATGACCCCGAACGATCCGACGTTGCGGGTCACGCTCGGACGCACGCGCCTCGCGGATAATGATTACGCAGGGGCCCTCGCCGAGGCGAACTCGGTTTTGGAGAAGGATCCCAACAACGCCGACGCCAAGGCCCTGAAGTACGAAAGCCAGGGGCGCGGCTCGCCGACGAAAGTCGGACAGCGATCGGCGGGGGCGCAGACCGGACAGGCGACTCAGCCGGTCACGACGAGGAACCGGCCGGCGGTCGCAACCACCGAGACGCCCAAGCGCGGTCCGCTGAGCCGCCCGGTGCCGGCCACGGAGACGGAGCAACCTGAGCCAAAGAGTGGCAAGTCTCCGCTATGGCCCTGGACCCTCCCCCTCAGCGGCGCATTGATCGGCTACGGTTATTGGCATGGGAAAAAGTCGGACGGCGATGTCTGCACCGACTCCAATGAACCCACTCCTGAGCAAGTCGCACGGAGTGAGAAGATCGCGAAGACGGTGAAAGCCGCAGGCACGGTCCTAGCCGCTGGCCTCGTCATCGCCGCCGTCGGCCCTTATGTGCTGGCCGGAGCGGCGGCTTACTTTACCGGTTTGGGACCTCCCGCCGCCGGAACGCTCGCGCTGGCGGGCGGAGGAACGCTCGGAGGCGCCGCGGCCTTGAGCCCTGCCGTAGTCACGGCAGGTGCGAATGCACTCGGCGCGACGACCATCGTCGTCGGCGAAGTGAAGGTAGCATCCGATTACTACTCCAACAGTAAAGGGGATTCAAATCGCGGGACTGACGCCGGCAAGGTCAAGCAGAAGAAAGGTGACTTTCTAGAGAAGCTCGAGCGGACAAAACCGAAGACCAACAGATCACGCTGGATCGACGAAAAAGGGAGAATTTACGAATGGGATTCCCAGCACGGAGAACTCGAAGTATATAATGGACGAGGACAGCACATCGGAGTTCGCGACCCGGAAACTGGCGAATGGATTAAACCGGCAAAACCCGGGAGAGGAACCGAACCTTGAAACCCGCAATAAAGCATTGTTGTTCAATGATGAAAGCTCAAGTTGATGATGAAGACAGAATCGTCATCTACAGCGAACGATTTTCTGAATATCAAATCCCCGTCCACGACGGCGGAACGAGCGGAATCATCATGACCTATTGTCCTTGGTGCGCAACGAAATTGCCCGAATCGACGCGGTAACGCACGACGAGATCTGCGAACGCATCAGCAAGACATGAAATACCAATCGATTGAGCCTATTACGCATACCGAGGCGGAAGCCGCCTTTAATGGGAACGATTCCGATAAAATAATTCTGGCCCTTCTCGGACTATCCCTTCACGATCCAAATTGGCGTTTCGTCCAAACCAAGTGCCTCCACTTTCTGAATCATAAAGACCGCTCACCGCGCAGAATATCGCCGCCGTGGATTGAACAGAACGAATGAACCGAGACGAACTCGACATTAGAACGCCCGTCACCGTTCACATTCAACTTCTCGACGAAGGCACTTCCCGCACGCGCCCAATTCAGGCCCTTCCCATCGGGAAAGGCCTGTTCATGGTCCTCGCCACCCGGGACTACGACCCGAAGATCGAAAGATGGGAGTTCTTGCCCGGTTCGATCGTTCGCCTAGCCGTGAAGACAGATCCTGACGGCGCAACATATTCACTCGCC
>JAYTIP010000314.1:0-5159 GCA_043731745.1 Elusimicrobiota bacterium
CCCGTGCGCCGAGATCGCCGTCATGGGCCCGGCCGGCGCCATCGAGATCCTATACTCGCGCGAGCTCGCGGCCTGCAAAACCGACGCCGACAAGTCCGCCTTGCGCGCGAAACTGACCGCCGAGTACGCGGCCAAGTTCGCCTCGCCCTACCAGACCGCCTCGACGGGCTCCATCGACGAAGTCATCGAGCCCTCGCAGATGCGCTACAAGGTCGTGCGCGCCCTGCGCTTCCTTAAAGACAAGCGGGTCCCCGGCACGCATGAAAACCGGGGCAACATTCCGTTGTGAATGTGCTAAACTTCGCCCGGTGATCAAGGCGCAGATTCTCGTCGTCGAGGACCAGGCCGCCACGGCCGACCTCATTCTTGAAGTGCTCAAGGGGGAGGGCTACGAAGCCCAAACCGTCGACACTTTGACGAAGGCGCGTGCGCGCCTCAAAAAGCAGCCGCCCGAGCTCCTGCTCCTCGACCGTAACCTTCCCGACGGCGACGGCGTGGACCTGCTCGCCGAAATTCGCGACGACGAGAAGCTCGCGAATCTGCCCGTCATCATTTTGACCGCGAAGAAGGACGTCGCCGACAAGATCGCCGGGCTGCGCGTCGGCGCCGACGACTATGTCGCGAAGCCCTTCAACACCGAGGAGTTGGTGGCACGCGTCGCGGCCATCTTAAGACGCGCCGGAAAGGGCGAGGAGCCGACCTCCGTCGAAGCCGGCGGCGTCAAGCTCGACCGCGCGTCGCGCAAGGTCTGGATCGGCGAGAAGGAAATCGCGCTCTCCGCCAAGGAATTCGACCTTCTTTGGTTCCTCGTCTACCGCAAGAACCGCGTGCTCACCCGCGACTTCCTGCTGCAGCATGTCTGGGGCTACGACTCGGGCATCGACCTGACGACCAAGGTCATCGACGTCACGCTCTCGCACCTGCGCAATAAGATCGGCGGCGTCGCGGACAAGATCGTCGCCGTCCGCGGCTTCGGCTACCGCTTCGACGCCTAAGGCGCCGGGCCCAACATGGCCGACATCAAAACCGAAGTCGCGCGCCGCCGCACCTTCGCGATCATCTCGCACCCCGACGCGGGCAAGACCACGCTCACCGAGAAGCTCTTGCTCTACGGCGGCGCGTTGCAGCTCGCCGGTTCCGTCACCGCGCGTAAGAACCAGAGCTCCTCCGCGTCGGACTGGATGGAGCTCGAACGCAAACGCGGAATTTCCGTCAGCTCCACGGTCCTGCAGTTCGACTACGAGGGCCACCGCATCAACCTCCTCGACACGCCCGGCCACAAGGACTTTTCCGAGGACACCTACCGGGTGCTCACCGCCGTCGACGCCGCCGTCATGGTCATCGACGCCGGTAAAGGCATCGAGCCTCAGACCCTGAAATTGTTCGAAGTTTGCCGTCTGCGCGGCATCCCGATTCTGACCTTCATGAACAAGCTCGACCGCGAGACCAAGGACCTGCTCTCGCTGCTCGACGAGCTCGAAAATCAGCTCCAGCTCCATCCCTATCCCGTGAACTGGCCGATGGGCGTCGGGCAGCGCTTCAAGGGCGTCTACGACCGCACGACGAAGCAGGCGCACATGTTCGAGCGCACGACGCGCGGCGCCTACAAAGCGCCCGTGTCGGTCGCCGGGATCGAGGACGCCGCCGTCAAAGACGCCCTCGACGACGACTCCTATCGCGATTTCGTCGAGCAAATCCACCTTCTCGAGGCCGCCGGCGCCGGCTTCGACGCCGCCGACGCGCTGAAGGGGGGCACGACCCCCGTCTACTTCGGCTCCGCCGTCAACAACTTCGGCGTGCAGCTGCTGCTCGACGCGTTAATTCAGCACGCGCCCGCGCCCGCCCCGCGGTCTTCGACCGCGGGATTAATAGAACCCGACAAGCAATCGTTCTCCGGCTTCGTCTTCAAGATCCAGGGCAACATGGACCCCAAGCACCGCGACCGCGTCGCCTTCGTACGCGTGGTGTCGGGAAAATTCACGCGCGACCTGACCGTCTCGCATTCGCGCACGGGGAAATCGTTCCGCCTCGCCAACGCGCACAAGATCTTCGGCCGCGACCGCGAGATCATCGAAGAGGCGTACGCGGGCGATGTCATCGGGCTCGTCGGGTACTCCGAGTTCGGCATCGGCGATACTTTGAGCGAAGACTCGAAGGTCGTCTACGACGAAATCCCGCGTTTCGCGCCTGAGTGCTTCGCCCGCATTTCCAACCCGAACCCGGCGAAGTACAAACCCTTCGCCAAAGGCCTCGAGCAGCTCCTACGCGAGGGCGTCGTGCGCGCGCTCACCCCGCGCGACATGGGCGACGCCAAAACCACCTTGCTCGCCGCCGTCGGCCCACTTCAGTTCGAGGTCGCGCAGTTCCGCCTGCAGTCCGAGTATGGCGTGGAATCGCGCCTGGAGCCGATGCCCTGGACCCTCGCCCGCTGGATCGGCCCCAAAACCAAGCCCGGCGCCGTCGACGCGGTCGCGATGCCGATGAACTCCGCGCGCGTCAAGGATGAGGAGGGCAACGAGATGATCCTCTTCCCGACCCCCTGGTCCCTGCAGTACCTCGCCGAAAAGAACCCCGACATCGAGCTCCTGCGCCTGCCCCCGTCGAAGACGAAGTAGCGCAACAACTAGGGGTCTGACCCCAAGTTGTTGCGCTGTTTACTTGTCGGGGATGGGGGCGGTGAAGTCGAGCTTGTCGCCGACCTTGAGCTTGCGCAGGGCGGCCTCGCCGGAGCGGAGCTCGAGGACGAATTGGCCTTTGCCGCCGGCGGTGACGACCTTGTCATCGGGGGTGTCGACGGTCGATTCGTGGAGCTTCTCGTGGATGGCGGTGATCCGCTTATCGGCGCCGATCCAGAGGATGTCGAGCGGCACGAGGGTGTTCTTCATCCAGAAATTCAGGAACATGTCCTGACTGAAGACGAAGAGCATGCCGTAGTCGTGCCTCATCTTGGTCACGCACATCAGGCCGATCTCGCGCGACTCGGGCGTGTCGACCAGGTCGATTTTGATTTTTTTCCCGTCGGGAAAGGTGAGGGCGGTCTTTTTCGCGGCGGGGACTTTCTGCGCCACGCATTTGACGGAGGCCGCGGCCTTCGTGGCGGCGGCGCCGCCGGCATGAAGGGGAAGGGCGACCGCGAACAGCAGGATCATCGCTTTCATCATTTCTTCTCCGTTTCCGGCTGAGACTTCACGAACGCCGAGAGCTTCGCGGCCTCATCGGCCCACCCGCGCGTCCCCCAGGTCCCGAGGCGGCCCCACAGCAGGCGGGCGACGTCATGATAGAAAATTCCGCGCGCGGGGCCGTCGCCATACACCTGGGTGATCGACAGCTTCATGCGCCGGGCCATTTCCCCGGGGCCGGCGGGGTCCTTTTGATGCAAGCCCCAATCGTAAATATCGCCCGGCAGCAGCTGCACATCGCCTCGCTTGGCGTAGTCGTGCCAGGCCTGGACCATCGCCGCGTACTGCGGCCTGTCCGCCTCGTAGAACATGAGCGCGTCGATGTCGATGCCGGCGTCGTTCATCATCACCGGATCCTGGCCGTGGTGATGGCCCTTGTCCCAGGTTAAAGTAAACGCCCACATGGGCTTGCCGTTGAGGCGCGCCTTGATCTCTTTGACGATGAGCGCCACCCGGTGCGCGCGCCACCACTGCCACGCGTCGACGAAATTCTCGTCGCGGCGCATGATCTTCTTGCGCGCGAGCCAGGTCATGCGCTCATCGCGGCTGAGCTTGCGCCACTCGGGGGGGACGGTGATGCCCGGCATCTCGGCTACGAACTCGTCGACGAGCTCGTAGCCCCCGAGCGCGTTGCGGATGTAGTCGAGACCCACCCAGTCCACGTTCGGATCGGCCGCGTAAGGCGCCAGGAACGCGGCCACGTCGTCGAGGCGCTTGCGGTCGCGCAACGAAATCGCACGCGTGACCACGGGACGCGCGTCTTTAATCTCGAGCCCATACTCGTAGCCCGGCAGCTTCTCCGTCTTCGACATGGTGAGGGAGAACATCGCATACACGCCGAACTGCAGGCCGCGCTTGTGGCACTCCTCGGCCACCTTCGGGATCATCTTGAGATTGGTCTGCATCCAGATCTCGTCCTTTCCGAGGCCCGGCGACTGCCCGCCGAGCATCCAGAACGCGTCGGCTCCCTGATACTTGGCCCAATCAAGAAGCCCTCGCCAGTCCGTTTCCTTGCCGTCGGGGCCCTTCACCTTCATCGAAGTCAGCGGCATCACGCTTTCGAGCGTGCTGACGACGAACCCCTTGGGCATCGCCTTCGGCACGCGCCGTCCGATCTTAAACGGCACGACGCGCACGCGCAAGGCGAGATCGGAGCGTCCGACGAGCGCCGGCGTGTAGGTACCCGGCGGCGCGTTCCACGGCACGGGCCACCGCGCCGTCCACCGTCCCGGCGCGACCTTCGTCGTCGCCATCTCCCGAATGCCCGCGACCGTGGTGACGGGCGCGCTGTCGCGCGTGACCACGAAGCGCGGGGGGGCGTCCTTAAAGGAATCGGTGATCTCGGAATCGTCGGAGACGAGGCTCAGCTCGACGATGTCGTAGTGAAGATGATCGGTCTTTGAAGCGGAGAGAACGACCTCGTGCGACTTGGGGCGGAGGTTCCAAAGACCGAAGGTCACCGCGTAAAGAGCGGCGACGGCGAGAAGTACGAGCCCGGTCCGGCGAGCCTTTTTGGTCAAACGCATGAATGGAAGATTCTACGATAACAATCATAGGTCGATTAGCATCCATGGCAATCCCCAAAGGGCCCATTCGCGATCTCTTCTCTATTTGTACTCTCGAAACATGAAATCGTTGTTGTTAATAGCTGTTTCCTTGCTGACGCCCTCGGCCCACGCCGCCGTTATTGGCGTGATCGAAGCACCGATGAGCGTCGTCCCGAGCGGTGTTCTCCCGGCTCTCACATCCACGCCCAATTCGTTGCCGTTGATTATGGTTCCGACATCGATCGCGCCGTCGATGCCGACCCTGTCGCCGGCCCCCGTGCCCGTCGCTCTCCAAGCGGCGACACCGCTCATCGCCGCATCCGTCGATTCCAAGCTTCCCGCGGAGAACGGCTCCGCCGCAGCCGAGTCGCTCGTCTCGGTACTCCAAGGCGGCAACCCGCTCGAGCGCGTCGTCGTCTCCGAGGTCGTTCCC
>JAYTIP010000315.1:0-9406 GCA_043731745.1 Elusimicrobiota bacterium
GAAAAACGCGGCGACCAACGGCGTCGATCTCGCGGGTATCGAGCTCGTCGATCCGGCGACCGACGCGAAGACCGGCGAGTACGTCGCGCAGTACTACGAACTTCGCAAGCATAAGGGCATCTCCGAGGACGAGGCCAAGAAGTCCGTGCTCGACCCGATGGTGTTCGGCGTCATGATGCTGCACAACGACCGCGTCGACGGCTTTCTGTCCGGCGCCGACCACGCGACGGCCGACACGGTGCGCCCCGCGCTACACATCATCAAGCCCGCTCCCGGCGTGCGCACGATCTCGTCCTTCTTCATCATGATCTTCCCTAAGCCCGAGCAGGGCGACGACGGCGTGCTCATTATGGGCGACTGCGCGATCAACATCGACCCCGTGCCCGTGAAGCTCGCCTCGATCGGCATCTCCTCGGCGCGCATGGCCAAGGTGCTGTGCGGCATCGAGCCGCGCATTGCGTTCTTGTCTTTCTCGACGAACGGGTCGACCGAGCACGCGCTCGTCGACGCGGTGAAGGAGGCCGTGCGTGTCGCCAAGGAGAAGGCGCCGGACCTCATGATCGACGGCGAGATGCAGGCCGACGCCGCGCTCGTCCCCGAGATCGGCCAGAAGAAGTTTCCCGGCTCGAAGGTCGCGGGGCGCGCCAACGTGCTCGTGTTCCCCGACCTGCAGAGCGGCAACATCGGCTACAAGCTCGTGCAGCGGCTCACCGGCGCGGAAGCGCTGGGCCCCATCATGCAGGGCTTCGCCAAGCCCGTGAACGACCTGTCGCGCGGCGCGTCCGTCGACGACATCGTCAACATGGCCTGCGTGACCGCGCTGCAGTCCGACCCGTCCCTGCGCTAATGGAGCAGATCGCGCCTTGGGAGCGCGTGTTCGTTCGCTGCATGTATTGGCTCATGCTGCTCGTCTCGGTGGGCGGCATCGTCGGCGCCCTCGTGCGGATGCGGCGCAGCGGCGTGAAGCTGACCTGGGAAACCGCCGGTTACGCCCTGCTGGTGGTGGCGATCGTCTGGGCGCGGGAGATACTCGGGGTGCTCGAGAGGCTCGATCCGCGCGTCGGCCATCACGGCATCGAGCTCTTCCTCTTCGGCTGCGTCTGCTGGATCATTTGGATGTACTTCGGGCCCGGTCGCGATAAGCCCGATTAGCGTCCGGTTTCCGCCGGCTCGGATGAGTGCGGGGCCAGATCTTCCCAGACGGGCACGACGGCGATCGCGAGGAGAAGTGCTGCGAGAGGCACAGCGACGCCAAATCCCAGGCGTTTGAATCCCAGCGCTCCGAGGCAGCCCCCGACGACGAACAGCGCGATGAGGCTCGCGTGGATCTTGAGCTTCTCGCGGTTGGCGAGGACCTTCTCTGAGGACTCGTCGCGGTTCCAGTAAAGCAACTTGCCGAGCTCGATGCCGAGGTCGGTCGCGTTTCCCGTCATGTGCGTCGTGCGGATCTCCGCTCCGGAAATCTTCGTGATGATCGCGTTCTGCAAGCCCATCATGAACGCGAGCAGGAGCACGGTCGCGGGTACGAAGGCATGATCGAGGGAACTGAGATTATGCCCGAGCAACCCGAAAGACGCCATGAGCGCCGCCTCGAGCAGAAGCGCCAGGGCGAACTCGCTTTGCAGCTTCTTGCGGCGCGCCCAGTTGATCAGGATCGCGGAGACCGCCGCCCCCGATAGAAACGCCAAGAAGGTCGCGACCCCGCCCGCGACGAGGTGAAAGCGGCTCAGCGCCAGATTGTCGGCGATCGAGGACAGCACGCCCGTCATGTGCGAGGTGTATTGAGAGACGGCCAGGTAGCCGCCGGCGTTCGTCGCCCCCGCGACGAAGGCCAAGGTCATGCCCAGATGGCGGTTGGCCTCGCGCGTGCGTTCGCGGCCGGTCAGAAAATGGAGGTAGCGGATCATGCGCCCGTCATAAGAACAACTTGCCCAGGAAGTGGCCGATGATGCCGCCCACGACCGCGCCCACGAGCCCGCCGATCGGTCCGCCGAACGCCGTGCCGATGATCGCACCCGCCGTCACGCCGAAGGCCCCGCCGTAGTCCTTCTTATGGAACAGCCACGCGGCGGCGAGACCGAGTCCCGCGCCCGCGGCGGCGCCGACGAGTCCGGCGGCGAACCAGCCCTGCAGGCCGCCGAGCGCCGCCGCGCCGCCGAGCATGAGGCCCGTGCCGAGCTTGCCGCCGCCCTCGTGCTTGCCGCCGGTCGCGGGCGGTTCCGTCGCGGCGCGGCGCTCGGCGGGAGCCGCCTTCGCCAGGCGGGCTCCGCCGCGGGAGTCCCGGCCCACGACGGAGGTTACCGAGGCGGCGTTTCCGTCGAAGGAGCGGCCCGCGCCGTCGCGCACCGAAGCGTCGTCGCCCGACGGCGCGATCGCGGCGTCTTGAGCCTGGACCCGGGCGTCGACCGCCCCGGAGGGGGAGGCGATGAGACACATCCAAGCGGCCAAGGCGAGGGGGGCCATGTGCGCATAGGGTAACAGGCGGACCCGGCCCACGCCAGGGCATGGAACTTTTTGCGACTTCAATCGTCTGTTGAGTATGAGATACATATTGGCGGCGTTGATGTGGGCGGGACCGGCGGTCGCCGCGACCCCGGCGGAAAAGGCGCACCGCTTCGAATTGCGGGAGGACATCCGCGAGGGCAAGCGGCGGATCAAGCAGGCCGCGATCGAGCAGCACAAGGGGCTCGCCCTGATCCGCGAGCGGGAAAAGGCCGACATCCACCTGACCAAGGCGTCGGCCGCCGGGCCTGAGGCGATGCACCAGGCTCTGCTCGCGGTGCGGGAACGCTGGCGGCGGGAGAGCGCGCTCTTGCGCGAGCGGCGCCGCAACGAGCTGTGGGTGCTGCGCACCAAGCTCAAGCGCGACCGCGCGGAGGTGGCCGCGCTCGCCGCGAAGAAGTAAGATTCCGGCATGAACGACCGGGAACTGGTGCGCGAGGCGTATCTCGAGGCGAAAAAGGGCTACGACGAAGGCGGACTGCCGATCGGCTCCGTCCTCGTCGACGCTAAGGGGAACA
The DNA here is from genome assembly GCA_043731745.1 of Elusimicrobiota bacterium. Lineage (GTDB taxonomy): Bacteria > Elusimicrobiota > Elusimicrobia > UBA1565 > UBA9628 > GWA2-66-18. Next base: position 3,021 of record JAYTIP010000315.1, read on the forward strand.
TCGTCGCCCGCGGCCACAACCAGCGCGTGCAGACCGGTGACCCGACGGCGCACGCCGAGGTGGTGTGCCTGCGCAACGCCGGTCGCCGGCGCGATTGGCCGGAGCTCACGCTCGTGAGCTCTCTGTCGCCGTGCATCATGTGCACTGGGACGACCTTGCTGTACCGCATTCCTCGCGTGATCGTGGGGGAGAACAAGAACTTCCTCGGCGCCGAAGATCTGTTCGCGGCGCGCGGGGTGAAGCTCTCTGTTCTGCAGGATAAGGACTGCATCGCGTTGATGGAGAAGTTCGTGCGCGAGAAGGCTGACTTGTGGAACGAGGACATCGGCCTCTGATCTGAAAAGTTATCCACAAACTTAGCGCGCGCTAAGTCTGTGGATAACTCTCGTCGACGGCTTGCTATGATGGTGGGACGTCTCTCGGGCAGGTGGCGAAACTGGCAGACGCTGGGGACTTAAAATCCCCCGGCCGCAAGGTCATGCGGGTTCGAGTCCCGCCCTGCCCATGATTTGTCGTTTGGTATCATCCCGGCTCCAACTATGAAAATCGCGCCCCAAGCTTGGCAGTTCGTCGTTCCCGCGGTCGCCGTCGGCGCCGGCGGCATGTGGCTCATGGGCCGGCCGTCCACGGTCCTGCCCGGTTCCCTGTTGTCCTTCCTCTCTTTCGGCTTCGCCGCCTTCACGCTCTACTTCTTCCGCGATCCCGAGCGGGAGCTGCCGACCGACGGTCGGATCTACTCGCCGGGCGACGGCGTCGTGCTCTCCGTCGGTCGCGAAGGCCCCGGCGACACGGTGACCTGCCGCATCTTCCTGTCCGTCTTCGACGTGCACATCCAACGCGCCCCCTGCGAGGGCCGCGTGACCAAGGTGGCCGAGGTTCCCGGCTCCTTCGCCGCCGCGATGAAGGACGCCGCGCGCGGCAACTACCGCGTCGTCATGACCGTCGACCCGGGCAAGGGACGCGGGCTCGTCGTCGTCGAGCAGATCTCGGGACTCATCGCGCGGCGCATCGAGTGCTGGCGCAAGCCCGGCGACGAAGTGAAAACCGGCGAGAAGTACGGCATCATCTATTTCGGCTCTCAGGCCGCGGTTCATTTCCCCGCTGGCTCCCATTGCACGGTTAAGGTCGGCGACCGCGTCGCCGGCGGCGTGGACCCCATCGGAGAATGGACAAGCAAGCCCTAAAGCGCGGCGGCCAGGTCCTGGCACCGTCGCTGTTCACGCTCGGCAACATGGCGTGCGGCTTCTACGCGTTGCTGTCCTCGGTGCGCGGTGAGTTCGTGTCTTCGGCGACCGCGATCATCGCCGGCATGGTCTTCGACGCGCTCGACGGGCGCGTGGCGCGCCTCGTGCACGGAGAGTCCGAGTTCGGCGTCGAGTTCGACTCGATGTCGGACTTCCTGACCTTCGGCGTGGCGCCCGGCCACATGATGTACGCCTTCATTCTTAAAGACTACGGCGTCTGGGGCTACCCGATCGCCTTTCTCTACACCCTCTGCGGCGGACTGCGCTTGGCACGCTTCAACGCGATGGCGCACCTGGGCCAAGGCTCGAAGACGCATTTCACCGGCTTAGCCATCCCGGCGGGCGCGGGCTTCCTGGCGAGCTTCGTGCTCCTGTATCAGGTGATCGAGGAAGGCCGTCCGGCGGGTACCTGGCAGTTCCTAATGGACCAGGTCCCGTTCCTTTACGGCGTCGCGCCGATCATGGTGATCGTGATCGCCTTGCTGATGGTGTCGACGATTCCTTACCCCGCGTTCAAGCAGCCCGGCGTGATGCGCCCCAAGACGATGACGCGAATCCTCATTGCCCTCGCCGTCGGCCTGCTGCTCTTTTACTACCCGCTCATGGTGCTGTTCTTCGTCTTTTCCTTCTACGCGCTGCTCGGCCCGGTGTCCTGGTTGGCGCGCGCGGCCGGACGCCTGGTGGGTTGGACGCCGCCGCACCACGAGCACGACAACTACGGGGAGCACCTCTGACATGACCAAGACCGCCCACGGAATTCTCGCCATGCGCCGCCTCGAGCCGGGCGCCACCTTGCCTACGCGCGCTCATGCCGACGATGCCGGCCTCGACTTGTACGCGCTCGAGGACGCGGAACTGACGCCCGGCGAAGGGAAAGTCGTGCACACCGGCGTCGCGATGGCGATTCCCGGCGGCCATGTCGGGCTCGTCTGCGACCGCTCCTCGATGGCCAAGAAGGGCCTCAAGACCGCGGGCGGCGTCATCGACGCGGGCTACCGCGGCGAGGTCGGCGTCATGCTCTGGAACATCTCGAAGACGACCCACGCGCTCAAGAAGGGCGAGCGCATCGCACAGCTGCTCGTGATTCCGATCGTGACTCCGGCGCCCGTCGACTCCGACGACCTCGGGGAAACCGCGCGCGGCGCGGGCGGCTTCGGCTCGACGGGTCGTTGAGCCCGCTCTTCTTCCTTCCGCTTCCGTTTCCTCACGACGCCTCGCCTCTGTTCTGGATGACGCTCGCGGGAGTGCTCGTTGCAGGAGCGGTGTTGGAGCGGCTGGACGCTCCCCGATCGGTCCGCGTTTGGATGTGTCTCGGCTATCTGTTCGGGCTGTTTTACGGCAATGGCGACCGCGGCGGGCTGGCGGGCTGCGTTGCCGGTCTGTTGCTGGGGCTCGCTTCCGCTAAGATCGCGGCGCGAAAGCCCCTACCCTAGCGCAGTTCGATCAGAGCGACGCGCCCGTCGGTGTGGAACGCGTAGCCCTTGTCGTTGGCGCCTTCGCGGGGGATTCCCTCGACCGGAACGAAAGTCACGCGCTCAAGCCGCGGAGACTCGCGCAACGACGCGGCGATCCAGTCGCGCTCGGCGTCGAGATCGGGGTCGCGGACATGGGAAAGGTCGTGCCAGCGGATCGTGAGATCGTAATCACCGGCGCCCCACCAGATCGCCCGGCCTCGAGGATCGCGCAGGCCCGTGTCCCAGACGCGGAAGTGATGACGCGCGGTGATCGGCTTCGTCGCGATCGCCCAGTTCATGTCCTGGCGTCGGCCGTCGAGCCAGTACTCGTTCATCGGCGGCGTCGCCGAGAGCTTGCGGCCTGATAGGAGCTCGCCTAGGCCCGCGGCCAGCGAGGCGCGGATCGTCGCGGGAACCTCGATCCAGCCCGCGGCGTTGAGAGCCTCGCGCAGACCGGTCTCGCTGCCGACGAACACGACGTTGAGGGGATTGCCGACGCGGCCGAGCCGGCCCGCGTTCACGCGTGGCAGCTGCGGGAAGACCTGATCGAGCGCGACCGTCCTTCGCGGCGCGGGCGCGGACGGACGCTCCGGCAAGACGCGGTCGAGGCTCAGCGCGAGAAAGAGAACGGGCAGCGCGAGAACGAGCCGCCGCACGCTAGATCTTGCGCGGAAACAGCACCGGGCCTTTTTGAATGAGCTCGGGATGGTCCTTCTTGCCGGCGAGCACATCCTCGGCCGTCAGCGGGACGGGGAAGGCGCGCACGCCGAGCTGCATGTGGATCTTCGCGGCGGTCGAGGGCATGAAGGGGTCGATCCAGCCGCCGACGAGGCGCAGCGAGCAGACGAGGTCGAAGAGCACGAGCTCGCACTGCTTCGGGTCGGACTTGGCGAGCTTCCACGGAGCCTTCTCGTTGACGCGGGCGTTGAGCGCGCGCACGACATCCCAGATCGCGTCGAGGGCGCCGCTGAAGTCGAGCTCCTCCATCTTCGCGCTGATCTCGGGCGTGCGCTTGGCCACGGTCGTCGTGTAAAAGTCGAGGTCGAGCGGCGGCTTGGTCGGCAGGCGGCCGCCGAGGAACTTGTCCACCATCTCGGCGACGCGCGAGACGAGGTTGCCGAGGTCGTTGGCGAGCTCGGCGTTGTAGCGCTTGGTCAGCGAGGCCTTGGAGAAATCTCCGTCGTTGCCGAAGGGCATCTCGCGTAGGAGGAAATAGCGGAACGCGTCCACGCCGAACTCCTGGGTGATCTCGTAGGGGTCCACGAAATTGCCGGCCGATTTCGACATCTTCTTGCCGTCGACCGTCCACCAGCCGTGCGCGAACACCTTCTTGGGCAGCTCGAGGCCTGCGGCCATGAGCATCGCGGGCCAGATGACCGCGTGAAAGCGGAAGATCTCTTTGCCGACGATATGCACGTCCGCGGGCCACAGGTCGGTCCCAGCGGCGGCGGACCAATAGTTGATCAACGCGTCAAACCAAACATAGATCGTGTGGTCGGCGTCGCCGGGGACGGGAATGCCCCACTTCACCTTCGTGCGCGAGACGGAGATGTCCTCGAGTCCGCCCTCGACGAAACGCAGGATCTCGTTGGCGCGGTGAGAGGGGGCGAGAAAGCCCGGGTGAGCCTTGTAGTGCTCGAGCAAGGCGGGGCCGTACTTCGAGAGCTTGAAGAAGTAGGTCTCCTCAGAAAGCTTCTGCAACGGCTTGCCCGAGTCGGGACCGAGCAGAATTCCCTTCGGGCTCTTGATCGCGTCGCTTTCTTTGACGAAGGCTTCGCTGACGGTGTCGTAGAGGCCTTCGTACTTTCCCTTGTAGATGTCGCCCGACTTCATGAGCGCCGCGAAAAGTTCCTGCACCTTTGTTTCGTGGCGCTTCTCCGTCGTGCGAATGTAGTCGTCCACGTGCACGTCGAGGTGCTTCCAGAGATCCCGGAAAAGCGCCGAGGTGTGGTCGCAGAAGTCCATGACGTGCTTGCCCGCGGCCTTGGCCGCGTCCTCGACCTTCTGGCCGTGCTCGTCGGTGCCCGTCAGGAGGTAGGCCTCGCCGCCGCGGCTGCGGATGAAGCGAGTGTAAACGTCGGCGGCGATCGTCGTGTAGGCGTGGCCGATGTGGGGCGCTGCGTTGACGTAATAAAGGGGCGTCGTGATGTAGCGGCGTTTCATGTTCAGTTTACCGTGCGGTGGCGGCTTCGGCCTCTAAAGAAGCCAAAGTTAGTATTAACTTCGGGTCGGCGTTTGCGCGAAGAGCGGCGCGCAGGCGAGTAAGCTCGCGCAGCGGGCCTTCGACGGTCTGGAAAGACGCTTCGCCGTCGAGGTGGCGGCGGCGCAGGTCCTGGCCGAGGGAGTACAACGCGCGCTCCACCTTCACGCGCGCTGCCGCGAGGTCCTTGGGCAGGCCGTCGGCGGCGGTGACGGCGGCGAGGGGCCCGGCGTTTTTGGGCAGACCGTCGTCGTCGGCCAGTTCGAGCGCGCGCCCGGCGGAGCCGTCCGACAGCGCGGCGAGCTTCTTGGCCTGCGCGGGCGGCATGCCGCGCCCGGCGAGGATTTTCTCGAGCACCGCCTCGGGCAGCGGGCCGAAGGGGACGGTGAAGCAGCGCGAGGAGATCGTGCGCGGCAGGCGCTCGCGCTGCGTCGCGCCGAGGATCCACAAGGTCTTGGGCTGCGGCTCCTCCAAAATCTTGAGCATCGCGTTGGCCGCGGCCTCGTTGAGGCGCTGGGCGTCGGGGATCACCGCGACCTTCCAGCCGTCCATCATGGACTTGAAGCTCAGGTCCTTGAGCAGATGTCGGATCGTGTCGACCTTCCAGATTTTCTGCTTTTCCGGCTCCTCTTCCTCGAGCGACGCCTGATAAGCCGCGTCGACGATCACCGCGTCGGGGTGGGTGCGAGCGTCGACTCCGCGGCAGTCCGGGCATTCGCCGCACGAGGCCTCGCCGGTGAACGGGCGCTCTTTGCACAGCAGGGCCTTGGCGAACTCGATCGCGGCCAGGCCCTTGCCGGTGCCCTCGGGCCCGACGAAGAGCATCGCTGCGGGCAGGCGCTCGGAGGTGAGCAGACCCTCGAGAGTTTTGACGGCGCGGCGCTGGCCTAAGACCTTGTCGAGACGCATCAGAGCTTCTTGCTCACGAGGGTTAGAATTTTTTTCTGGATCGCGTCGGCGGGCAGGCGCCCGTCGATCACGACGGCGCGCGCGTCGGCCTTGGCGGCCTTCAAGTAGCCGGCGCGCACCTTGCGGCGGAACTCGGAGTTCTCGCGCTCGAGGCGGTCGAGCTCGCGTCCCTGGTCGCGCGTATCGAACTCGGCGACCGGAATGTCGAGAAGTACCGTCAAATCGGGCTTAAGGCCGCTCGTGGCGATCCGATTGAGCACCGTCGTGGTTTTCAGGCCGAGCCCGCGCGCGAATCCCTGGTAGGCGTCGGTCGACATCGTGAAGCGCTCGGAGATGACCACCTTGCCTTCTTTGAGCGCGGGCAGGATTTTCTCGCTCGTGTGCTGGGCGCGCGAGGCTTCATAAAGGAACAGCTCGGCCACCGGATCGATCGTCAGATTCGGGTCGAGCAGCACCTTCCTGACGCCTTCGGCCACCGAAGTTCCGCCGGGCTCGCGCGTATGCAAAACTCCCAGACCGCGGCCTTTCAGCGTGTCGGCGAGAAGGCGGGCCTGCGTGGACTTGCCGGATTTGTCGGGG
>JAYTIP010000316.1:0-3148 GCA_043731745.1 Elusimicrobiota bacterium
AAAGCGAAGGCCCACGTGGACGGCTTCGGAATTTTCGCGGTCGTGGAAGAAAAAATCACCTTCCCCAATTTAGCTGCCAACGAAACTTGTTTTTTCCAGTCCCAGGAATCAGGAATCACGGTGGGACCCTTGGGCGCAGGCCTTAGCCAAGCGTACAACGCCTTGAGCGCGCTCGGACTTCAGCGCATAGGCGCCGGCTGCAAATTAGGTCCGACCGGCGCGAACTTCTCGCCGAATGGCCTCATCAAGGTTTGTCACACTCCGGAGGAATTGACGCAGGTAAATGACGAGGATTTGAGCCTGTATCAGTTTAACGCCGCCGGCGTCCGCGAGAAGCTAAGCGGGCTATTCATCGACCGGGAGCGCGGCATCGTCGCTGGCTCGGTGAGTCACCTGAGTTCTGAGTTCAGCGCGTTCAAGAAGTCCGCGTCCGTTCCGGCGGTGGACCTGCTCGCGCCGGTCTCAGCTGTGGCCGTGGACGGCCAGGCGCAAAGCGGCGCCGAGTTGACCGTGACGACGGCGGCCGCGCTGTCCATCACGGCCGTGGACCCGGTTTTCCCGGGGGCCCCGGTCTCGGGCTTGGCGACGTCATTCTTCCTGCTTGACGAGCCGTTCGTGGATTCGGCGACGACCCCGGACAACGCTTATGCCGCGCCCTTCAGCCTGTCGTTGGGCTCTCACACTTTGACTTTTTACAGCGTTGACCGAGCCGGCAACGTCGAGCTTCGAAAATCCGTTTCGTTGTTCGCGATTCCGCCGCCGGCCGCAGACCCATTGCCCCCGCGAACGGCTTTCGCGGTAAGCCCGTCATCGACGGCAAGTTCCGGCCTCGTGTTCGTCAGCAGTAATTCGCGCTTCGGCCTTACGGCGATCGACGACCGACTGTCCGTCGGAGACGGCTTGGGCTTGGGAACCACACAAACCTTCTACGCAACAGACGGCGGCCCCTACCAACTGTACACCTCGAGCTTCACCTTCCCGGTTCAACGTTCCCACTCCCTCGCGTTCTACAGCGTCGACCAGCGAGGCAACGCCGAAACGCCAATTTTCCTGGCTGTCTTCACGGATACCACGCCTCCCAACACGCAGTTCGCGCTGAACGGCGCCCAGGTCACATTGAGTGCGTCCGATCCCAACATGTCCGGTAGTGCGGCAGGCGTGGCGAAGATACGCTTCTTGCTGGATTTCAACGATCCGAATATCTGCAACGGCGTCGTCGAGGACACGAGGGCCGCTCGCGGCACCTGCGAGAATCCCTGGTACGCTGGACCGATTACGTTGAGCAACGGCGCCCATACGGTCTGGTACCAGGCCCTCGACGGCGTCGGCAATACTGAAATCCTGCGCAGCACCGCGGTGAGCGTAGGAGGCGGTGGCGGCGAAGGCGGAAACGCCGCGGGCGGGATGGGGATCGGGCGTGATCCTTATGACGCGTTCTGGACGGTTTCCGGAGACGGCAACTCGACTTTCTTCGCTCATGCTGACTCCTCGGGCGTGTTCGTCGCCTCGGCCGCATTGTCCGGTGCCGGCAGCGGATTGCCGTGGTCCGTTCTATTCGACGCGAACGGGCGAGCCTACGCCGTCGGCATCGCCGAAGGGACCAATGCAGACGCCGACCTCGCGGTGTACAAGGCGTCGCCGGCGGGAGAAGCGATCGAGACCAAGACGTCTTTCGACAGCGGCTACGCCAACAACGACCTGGTCTTCGACGCGAAGGCGCCGGGCTGGATAGTGGGTGCCGCCCAAGTGGCGGGCCCGGTTGACTTCAACTCACCAGGCGACCCGAAGTTCGTGATGGCGCTGTGGAAGTTCGATCCCACGTTGGGTACCGTCAGCCTGACGACGAGCACCTCACGCGATGGCTTCGACTTCGCTTCGGGTCTCGCGGTGGATCCGGACGGTAGCCTGTGGATCGCGGGATACTCCGCGGGCCCGAACGCCGCGTCTTCGCGAGGCGTCGACCTCGTGGTGCGCCATTACGCCGCCGACGGGCACACGGCGCTCGTTACATATCTCAAGCCCGGCTATCTGGACGGTTTCGACGGGTCGGTCACCGCGCGTGTCTACGCCGACGCGACAGCCGTGTACGTAGCGGCGCCAAGGGTTAACGCGACTGGAGGATATGATCTCGCCTTCGTGCGTTTCGACAAGGCAACGGGCGCGGCAACGGTCGAGACAGCGTGGAAAGCGCCCGGCGGTGACGGTATTTTCTCGAGCGCCATTTTGCCCCAGCCGTCGGGGTTGCTGGTCGTGGGCGGCATCGGAACGGACGCTACAGTTGCCGCGACCTGGCGGTACGGTCTCGACGGAACCTTCACGGGTGCCTCAGTCGTCGATGCTGGAGGAGCGCGCGGCGGCGTGCTGCGAGGCAGCGAACTGTGGCTGACGGTCGATGGCTCGACCAATCCCTATCGAGTGCTGTCCGAGCAAGCAGTCACGGGCACCTTGGTCGACATTAGCACGCCCTCGGGGTCCTCTGCCCAACTCGCTCCGAGCAGCGGTCCCATCGGCGTCCCCTTCTCGATCACTGGTTCCGGTTTCGGAGCTTATGGAGGAGGCAACACGCGCGTGAAGTTCGGCGCGACCCTCGCCCCGCTCTCGGTTTGGAACGACACGACGATCTCCGGCAGCGTCCCCGGCCTCTCGACGGGCGTCTACGCGGTGAGCGTCGAACGCCAGAACGGCGCCGCGGTGGACGCTACCGCCGCCGGGAACTTCACCGTGACGATTCCAGCGGTGACGACCGTGACGCCGTCCGCGGGCCCCATCGGCGCCGCGTTTACCTTGACGGGCCAAAGCTTCGGCGCCTACGGCGGCGGCAACACCCAGGTGCTCATCGGCGGCGCCACCTCGCCGCTCTCGGTCTGGAATGACGCCACGATCGCCGGAACCGTGCCGGGCGGCTTGGCCCCCGGCGTCTATCCCGTGGTCGTCGAGCGGCGGACCTCCGACGGCGGCCTCTCCCAGTCGGTCACGGTCTACTTCCAGGTGGTGGGCCTCGCGGTGACCGCGCTGACGCCGTCCTCCGGCCCGATCGGCGTGCCGTTCGCGATCAACGGCAGCGGCTTCGGCGCCTACGCGGGCGGCAACACGCGCGTTAAATTCGGCGCGGCGACGGCGGCCCTGTCGGAGTGGAACGACGCGCGGA
>JAYTIP010000317.1:0-6034 GCA_043731745.1 Elusimicrobiota bacterium
CTGATGACCGTGGCGGGCGTCGTCGTGCCCTCCTGGGTGGCCGCCGCGGGCATTCCGTTGGGCTTCGCCTTGGTCCTCGCGCACCTGCTGTTCAAGTCCGCCGACGCCGCGGCCGAGGCGGGGGGCGCGCGGTGACGGGGCTCGTCCTCGCCGCCTTCGCCGTCTTCGCGCTCGCGGGCGCGCCCGTTTTCGCGCTCATGGGCGCCTTGGCGCTTTGGCTGTTCCACGGCGCGGGCATCCAGTCCTCGGCCGTCATCATCGAGCTCGCCCGGTTGTCCTCGCTGCCGTCCTTGATCGCGGTGCCGTTGTTCACCTTCGCCGGCTACCTGCTCGCCGAGAGCGGCGCGCCCAAGCGCCTCGTGGCGCTCGCGGAGGCCATGTTCGGCTGGCTGCCCGGCGGCGTCGCCGTCGCGGGCCTGTGCGCGTGCGCGATGTTCACCGCGTTCACCGGCGCCTCCGGGGTCACCATCATCGCGCTCGGAGGACTCATCTTCCCGTTGCTGAGACGCCAGGGCTATCCCGAGGGCTTCTCGCTGGGTCTCATCACGACGACCGGAAGCCTCGGCCTCATGTTCCCGCCGAGCCTGCCCATCATTCTCTACGCGCTCGTGGGCAAGATCTCCATCGACAAGCTCTTCGCCGCCGCGGCCGTGCCGGGACTGCTCCTGCTCGCCGCGCTGTCGATCTACGCCTATGTCGTCGCCCGCCGCGAGAAGGTCGCGCCGATTCCGTTTTCCTGGACGGCGCTGCGCGGCGCCGCGCGCGACGCCGCCTGGGAAATTCCGCTGCCGTTCATCGTCGTCGGCGGCATCTACGGCGGGCTGTTCACCGCGTCGGAGGCGGCCGCCGTCATGGCCTTCTACGTCCTCGTCGCCGAGGTCGTGATCTACAAGGACGTTCCCTGGAACAAGCTCGCGGGCGTCGCGCGCGAGAGCATGATCCTCGTCGGCGCCATCCTGATCGTGCTCGGTTGCGCGCTCGGCCTGACGAGCTACATGATCGACGCCGACATTCCCGGGAGGATATTCGCGTTCCTTCATGAACACGTGAAAAGCCCGTGGGGCTTTCTCGCGATCCTGAACATCTTCCTGCTCGTCGTCAACATGGTCGAGATCTTCTCGGCGATCGTCATCGTCGTGCCCATCATCGCGCCCGTCGCCGCGCAGTACGGCATCGACCCGGTGCACCTGGGTGCTTTGTTCCTGCTCAACCTCGAGATCGGCTACATGACGCCGCCGCTGGGCCTCAACCTCTTCCTGTCCTCGCGCCGCTTCGACAAGCCCCTGCCGGCGCTGTACCGCGCCGTCGGTCCGTTCTGGCTGTTGCTCGTCGCGGCTCTGATGGTCGTCACCTATTGCCCCGCGCTCAGCCTCTGGCTGCCCCGGTTGCTCAAACTCTAATGAACCCTAAAACCACGAAGGAACTCCTGCCCGAACAGAAGGAAGCTTTGCTCCAGAAGATCCGTCAGTCGCACGCCTACCTCAAGGCGTACGCCGACATGGACTTCATGGGCCGCAAGGATCTGCGCTCCGTCCGCCTCCAGCTCGAGCTGTTGAAGCCGGAACTGATTCTTCGAGAGCACAAGATCCGCTCCACGATCGTCGTCTTCGGCTCCGCCCGCATCCTGTCGCCCGAGGAGGCCAATCGCCGTCTCGCGCACGCCAAGGAAGAGCTCTCCGAGCATCCGCGCGACGTCGAACTCAAGCGGCGCGTCGTCGACGCCGAGAAGAAGGTCGAACTGTCCCACTGGTACGAAGAAGCCAGACGCTTCTCGATGCTGCTGTCCAAGGCTCAGCAGGCCGGCCAGGACCTCGAGCAGGTCATCGTCACCGGCGGCGGCCCCGGCATCATGGAAGCCGCCAATCGCGGCGCCTGGGAGTGCGGCGCGAAAAGCATCGGCTTGAACATCACGCTTCCCCACGAACAGGACCCGAATCCTTACATCACGCCGGAGCTCTGCTTCCAGTTCCACTACTTCTCCTTGCGCAAGATGCACTTCCTGATGCGCGCCAAGGCGCTCGTGGCCTTCCCCGGCGGCTACGGCACCCTCGACGAGCTCTTCGAGACCTTGACCTTGGTGCAGACCGGCAAGAAGCGCCCGTTGCCCATCGTCCTCGTCGGCAAATCCTTCTGGAAGCGCCTCGTCGACTTCGACTACCTCGCCGAGCAGGGCATGACCAACTGGGAGGACAATAAGCTCTTCAAGATGGTCGACACTGCCGAAGAGGGCTGGGACCACATCCGTCGGTTCTGGAAGGCGCACCGCGAGGCCGCCGCGGCGAAATGACCGCGTCCGTTCTCGCCGTGCTGCTCGCAGCGCCCGCCCGCGCGGCGACGCCGTTCCTCGAAAACCTCCACAAGGCCGAGGCGCGCGTCGCCTCGGACCCCGAGCGCGTCGAGTTCGCCTCGCGCGCCGTGCGCGCCTGGACGCCCGCCGACGGCCGGCCCCTGCTCGGCGCCGCGCATTTCCTGCGCGGCGAGGGGGAGATGGAGCTCTACGACGATCCCCACGCTGAGGAGGACCTCAGCAAGACCCTCGAAATCGACCCCGGCAACCTGCGCGCCCAGTTGCTGCGCGCGCAGGCGCGCGCCGCCCTTAGTCGCGGAGCCGAAGGCGAACGCGACGCGCTCGACTACCTCGCCTCGCGGCCCGACGACGCCGAAGGCTGGCTGGTACTCGCCGAGGCGCGGCTGGCGCAAGGCGCGCCGAAGGCCGACAAAGACGCCCGTGCGGCGTTTGCCAAGGCCGCCTACCTGCTCGGCCCCGAGGACCCGCGCCCGAGCTTGGGCGAGGGCCGCTCCCAGCTCGCGATGCGCCGCCACGCGCAGGCGCTCGCCGCGTTGTCGGCCGCCGCCGAGAATCCGAAGAAGCACCGCGCCGAGATCCTGTCCTGGCGCTCTCGCGCGTACTCCGCCCTCGGCAACTGGAGCGCGGCGCGCGAGGACTTGTCGCTCGCGATTCCCGACCTCGAGCGCGTCCTTCAGGAGCGCAACCGCTCCGGCGCGGTCAAACGCGGCCGCGACGCCGCGCGCGTGAACCTCGCCGACGCTTATTTCCGCCGCGGTCTGGCGAACGAAGCGCTCGGCGACAAAGAATCCGCTCTCGCCGACCACAAGCAGGCCTGCGAGCTCGGCCTGCCCGCCGCCTGCGCGCGCGTCGACTCTTTGAGCAAGCCCCAGCCCAAGCCTGCGGCCGTCGCCAAGCCCGCCAAGCCCGCCAAGCCCGCCAAGCCCAAGAAGAAGAAAAATCCCAAGGGCGACTCGGGCGATCGAATCTATGCGAACTAGCTTCCTCGTCGTGCTCGTCGCCTTTACGCCCGCCTTCGCCCGTGCGGGCGGAGCCAAGCCTTCTCCTGTGGCCAACGCCTACCTCGACGAGGGCATCACCGCGCTGTACGGCCTCGACTATGCGAAGTCGCGCAAGGCCGCGCGTAAGCTCATCGAAGCGGAGCCGGACAATCCTTTCGGCTACCTGTTCGAGGCCGGCGCGATCTGGTGGCAGGCCTCGCAGGAGTTCGGCCTGTTCAAGGACACGCCCACGCTCCAGGGCCAGTTCGAGCAGGACATCGAGGCCGGCATCCGTAAGGCCGACGCGTACATGGACTCCAAGGATAAGCAGACGAAGATGGACGGCTACTTCGTCTCGGGCATGACGCTCGGCGTGCGCGGCCAGTGGAGCCTGATGAAGCGGGAGTATTGGGGCGCGCTCAAGGACGGTAAAAAGTCCATGAAGCAGCTGCGCAAGCTCAACAAAATGGACGACCAGTACGAGGACGCCTACCTCGGCTTAGGCGTCTTCGACTACCAGGCCGCCCACTTGTCCGGCGTGGCCAAGATCGGAAGGCTGTTCGGCCTGCGCGGGGACGAAAAACAGGGGCTCGAGCGCATCCAGCGCGCGGTGGACAAATCCGGGTTCGCGCGCCGTCAGGCCGCGCAGATGCTGACCTCGATCTACCTCATCGACCTGCATGACGACGCGCGCGCGCTGACCTTGGTCCAGGGCCTGCGCAAGGATTTTCCGGCCAGCCCCTACTTCATCTTCCTCGAGGCCATGCTCCGCCACCGCCTCGGCGACTGGGACGGGTCGCTCGCGCTCGGGCGCGAGCTCCACAAAATAGTCGCCGCCGACCCGAAGGCCTTCCGTCCGAAATGGCTGACCTTGGTGTGCGGCCTCTCCGGCGAGGACTGCCTGAGCAAGCCCGACATGGAGCGGACCTTGGCGTGGCTCGACCACGCGCTCGACTCGACGGCCAAGGACGCCTCGCCCGGACAAAAGCCCGACAGCTTCCGAACCTTGCTGCGCCTGCTGCGCGGCCAGGCTCTCGACGCGCTCGGTCGTCGCGAAGAGGCGGCCAAGGAATACCAGAAAGTCGAGTTCCTGCCGCCGGTCGGAGAGACGCGCGACATCGCGCGCGCCTGCCTCGCCGCACCCTGCGACCGCACGGCCATCATCGCGCGTCTGCGCGCGATGTCTAAAGAGGAATAACCCTAGGCGGGCTTCAACAGCAGGACGATCCGCGTCCCGCCGGCGGGAGACCGCTCAAGACGCGCTTCGCCGCCCCACCGCCGCGCCGCGCGGCGCGCGAACGGCAGGCTTAACGAAAGTGCCGACGCCGCTTCCATCGCCGGCTCGAAGGCCGTGGCCTCGGAGCGCGCGGGCAACGGCGGCGCGTCGTCGTCGAGGCGGATTTCGACGCCGTCCGCGGTCTTGGTCGCCGACAGCTCGAGCTTCGTGCGCTGCGGCACCACTTCAAAAGCGCGGCGCAGGAGCTGGTCAAGCGCGAGCGCCAGGTCCGACGCATCGAACAAAGCGGGGGGGAGTCCCTTCTCGATCTTAAGCGCCAGCTTGCCGTTCTTGCGCTTAAACGCCTGCTCCCAATCCGCGTGCGCTCGCTCGAGTTGCGGGAAGACGGGCCCCGCGACGCCGGTCGGGCCGTCGTCGAGGTAGCGCGACAGCAGGCCGACGGCCCCCGTCAGGCCCGCGAGCGCCGACGCGGCGCGTCTTAAGGACGCGCGCTCGGCTTCCGACAAGGGCACGACGGCGGACAGCTCGCGCAAGCGCTCGTACGCCGCGGCCGCGGCGGGCTTGAGCCGGCCGATGAGCGCCGAAGCCGTCGCGGAGTCGGACGCGTCGCTCGCGCGACGGCGCTTCGACTCAGGCGCGGCCGGCGCAGGCTCGGCGGGTCTGCGCAACTTGAGTTCGGCCTCGGCCGCCTGCAGCTTGCGCACGAGATCCTCGGTGTAGGAGTCCTTGCCGCCGCGCAGCTCGACGAGCTCACGGCGCAAAGAGGCGTGGACGGCCGAGGCGCGCTGCAAGGTCGCCGCCAGTCGCTCGCGCTCGTTACGCCAGCGTTCGCGCTCCACGCGCTGCTCGCGCGAGAGCTGGTCGGTGCGCGTCAGCATCGCGTCGAGGCGCCGCTGCAGGCCCTGCACATCGGCCTGCACGCGCGCCTCGCGCGCGCCCGCCTCCGCCGCCGCCCGGTCGAGCGCGGCGTGCGCGGAGCGAATCTCGCGGCGCAGGGCCTCTTCGACCTGGCGCCGCGTCAGCTCCGACTCCTTGACGGCCTCTTCCGCCTTGCGGCGCAAGGTGTCGAGACGGACGAGCTCAGCACCTTGCAGCGACAGCCGGCCGTTGAGCGATGCGGCCTCGGCCGCCGCCGCCTGGCGGGCCTTCACGGTCTCGGATTCGGCGCGACGCACGCGCTCGGAGGCGTCGGGATCGGGACGGGGCACGGTGGCGGCGCGGCGCAGCTCGTCGACGGTGCGCTCGAGCTCGCGCAGGCGAACCTCGGACGACTCGAGCGCACGGGCCTTCTCCTCTAGAGCCTTACGCGCGGCGTCGAGCGCGGCTCGAAGGCCCGCGGCCGCCGCGGCCTCGCCCTCGGGCGCGCCGGCGGCGCCGCTTTCCTGGCGCAGGGCCGACAGCGCCTGCGAGGCGTCCTGCAGGCCGCGGCGGGCGTCTTCGTAGCGTCCGCTCACGAGCCGGCCCCCGTGCCGTCGGGTTCATCGCCGAGCGGCGGCAACAGCTCGATGC
>JAYTIP010000318.1:0-2852 GCA_043731745.1 Elusimicrobiota bacterium
GCCGGCGCCGGAGACATCGAACACCTCGCGCGCCTGCGTCGGGATGTGGGTGACGCGCGCCTTGGCGCCGCGCTCGAACAAGCTCATGCCGTCGGGGCCGCGGGTGATCAGAACCGATTCGCTCTTCAGGAACTTGAGGATGTCCTGGCCCAGGGCGTCGATCGCATCGGAGCCGGCCTTCGGGTCGCGGCGCATGCAGGCCCAGGCCTCGGAGGTGTTGGGCGTCACGCAGGTCACGCCCTTATAGAGGCGGAAGTGCTCGGGCTTGGGATCGACGGTCACCGGAATGCCGCGACGCCGGGCGATCTTGATCGCGCGCGACAGCACGCGGGGATTGATGACGCCCTTGCCGTAGTCGGACAGGATCACCGCATCGGCAGTCGCGAGTCCCGCTTCCAGGGCCGCGATCAGGCGCGATTCCGTCGCGTGGGAGAGGGGGCCGGCCGTTTCGCGGTCGAAGCGCACGACCTGCTGGCGCTCGGCGACGACGCGGCACTTCTGGGTCGTCTGGCGCTCGCGGTCCACGCACACGCCGGAGACGTTCACGCCACGGCCTCGGAAATCCTCCAGCAAGCGAGCGCCCGCCTCGTCCTCGCCCGTCACGCCCATCACGGACACGCTCGCGCCCAAAGCGGCCAAGTTGTTGACCACATTGCCCGCGCCGCCGGGGACATGGGATTCGCCGGTGACGCGCACGACGGGAACGGGGGCTTCGGGGGAGATTCGGCCGACCGTGCCGCGCACGTACTGGTCGAGCATGAGATCGCCGACGACGAGGACGCGGCGCCCGGGGAAGCGGGCGATGGTCCGTAGAAGCTCTTTGCGCTCGGCGAGCGTGGCGGGCATCGTACGGGTAACGATCATAACATTTCCCGCAGCGACGCGGTGACATTGCCGAAGAACACCTCGGCTTTCATCATGAGCAGCGCCTTTTTGGGGTCGTCCGAAAACCACAGGCGCAGGCGCTTCCCCTTCTGCACGAAGATGCCCTCGCGCGCCATCCCCGGCTCGGTCTGCACCGCGTCGAAGCGGCCGGCGCCGACCTTCACGCTCTCGCGTTTCATGACCTTGATGATCAGAGGCCAGTTATCCGGCGTGTTCACATCGATGCGGACGTCGCCGCCGTCCGGCAACGGCTGGGCGCGCGTGTAGTAGATGCTCGACAGAATATCCTGCACCTGGGCCGGGATAGTCCCGACTCGGACATTGAAGCTCCCGTCCTTGCCGGTGCGGCGATTGACGAAGGTTGCCGCGTCGCGGTCGTAGAGCACCCACTCGTCGCGGAAGAAATGACCTTCGCGGACCTTTTTCGAGTAGCCCAGCGAGGTCAAGGTCCGCGCGTCGAGCCAGGACTCGTTGAGGTCGCGCACGACATAGAAGGTGTCGCAAAAGGAATTCGAGCGCGCCTCGCTGACGATGTGATAGGCGGGGCGGCCGTTGAACATGACGATTTTGTCGACGCCGAGCGTGGCCTCGCCGACCGAGAGCAAGCCCCAGGACATGTCGAAGGTCAGCTTTTCCGGAAAGACGGGCAGCGGCATGTAGTCGGCAGAGTAGGGAACCTCCGGACCGATGAGCTGAGAGGGAGACACGATGGAGGTGCTGACGGCGACGCGCCCCCACAGCCGCTTCGCGGGCTTGCGCACGACGACCGGAGGCGCCGCGTGCCCGGGCCGGACGGGGACGACGGGGGGGACGACGACGGGCTCAGGCGCGACCGTCGCGAGGCTCACGGGAACCGTGCTTTGATCCACGAGCACCGGCGCCGCCGCGGTGGGCAAAGAGGCGAGCGGAAGGGGATCGCTCGTGCGGCGATGAACCGCGCAGGCGGCCGACGCCGCGCAGATGGCGGCCAGAACCAGCCTCATTTGCGTTTGCCTCCGGCCACTTCGTCGAGCATGTCGATCCAGGCGTTACGACCCTTGAGCAGTTCGAGCTTGATGCCGAGCACGTAAACGGAACCGGCCAAGCGCTCGCGCCAGTCGGACGGAAGTCGGACGAAATCTTTGTGCGTCGTCACGACGGGCAGACCGCCGCGCAAATCCTCGATGGATTTGAGTTCGCGCGCCGAGTACGGGTGATGATCCGGATACCGCCAGGACTGCGCGACCTTGATGCCCAGGCCCTCGAGGTTCATCTCGAAGGACAGCGGGTCGCCGATGCCGGAGAGCGCCACGACGGCCTTGTCCTTGAGCGTGGAAAGCGGCACTTTCGCCTCGGTGCGCACGTCGAGCAGATGGTCGGCCTTGTGGGCCGACTCGACGATCTGGACGCCGGGGTGCATGGCCTCGAGATCGGCGCGCAGGCGCGTAAGCTCCGCGGCGGGCACTCGGTCGGCGTGCGTGATGACCACCATGCCCGCGCGGCGGATGGCCGACAACGGCTCGCGCAGGTCGCCCAAGGGCAGAAGGCGTCGTCCTCCGAAGGGGTCGCGCGCGTTGACGAGCACCACGTCGAGATCCCGGTGCAAGCCCAGGTGCTGGAATCCGTCGTCGAGGATGAGGACCTTGCTGCCGTACATCTCGACGGCGAGCTCGCCCGCCTTGGCGCGGTCGGGGCAGACGAGGACGGGGATGCCCTGGCCCTGCAAGGACTGATGGATCATCCAGGGCTCGTCGCCGCATTGCCGCCAGTCGATGTGGCGGCCGTCGAGCAGGACGCTGACCTCCTTGGCCGGCGCCTGGCGACCGTAGCCGCGCGAGAGGATGCCGACCTCGTGGCCGCGCTTACGCAGGGTCTCGGCCGCGAGCAGGACGGCGGGCGTCTTGCCCGTGCCGCCGACGGTGAGGTTGCCGATGCAGACGACCTTCGCCTTGACCTTGCGCCGCGGCAGCACGCCCGCGGCATACAGG